>JAKAUG010000447.1 GCA_021827805.1 Bacillota bacterium
CCACCCGGTCCAAGATCGTCTCCCGTCCGCGTCTGGCCACTGGAGCTGATCACCTCCCCCGTCGCAACGTTGAGCGCCGCCAGCGCCGACACTGTCCCATGCCGCTTGTACTCGTACTCATATCGGCCCGGCCGTCCCGGCCGAGGCTGCCGCGTCTCATCCTTGCGCTCCAGCGCCTGCAGCCCGAGTCCTCATCCACACACAACACCACAGCCGCTGGCGGCGGTTCCAAGTACAGACCTACGACCTCGTTAACCTTTTCCTTGAACTCCGGGTCCTTGCTGTGCAGCCATCCCCGCTGGAGGCGTACGCGCTATTTGGTCACGTTACAGACGAGATACGTGTCCGCGAGACAGCGCCAGCCTTGCCCTGGCCAGGGTGGCTCGCGGACACGTATCGTGCGCGGATCGCGGCCAAACGCCGCGCGCGCCCCCAACCAGCACTACCGCATCCGGCCGCACGACCCCTGGAGAGGAACCGACTGCGGTTGCCCGCGTGACGGCCAGCCGCGATGCTGCCACCCGCCATCCCTTCCCGTTGGCCGGTGAAGCCAGCCGTTCCCCCTCAACCGATCCCGATCGCGAAGACATGCAGCGCCGTCGTCCCCGCCTTGGTCCCACGCGAGATGTTCGGCAGGATCACATCCGCGACGGTCCTGCCGCGGCTCAGAGGAATCGACGCCACATACAGGCTGACCGGGTGGGAGCCCTGGTTCTGACCTCCGTTGGGCGGGCTCCAGTCCGGTGACGTGACCAGGATCTGGCTTCCAGGGGCGGCGCTGTTCGCATACCAGTCGGCAAGGCTCAGCGTGAAGGTCTGCGTGCTTCCGTCCGTGTAGACGATCTCGCCGGCACCGACCCCGGTGCCGAAGTCGGAGGCCCCCGCGATCACCAGGTGGCTGCCGGAACCAGAAAGGGCGATGGCCTGGCCGGCGGCGACGACGTTATCCGGCTGGCCAGGGGAAACGTCGGGCCAGGTCAGGGCCACTCCCGCCGCGTCCACCGTGGCCCCTGGGCGGAGACCCGCCGTTGCCAGGGCCTGCGCTGGAAAGCTATCCCCCGTATCGTCGAGGTTTCCCGCCTGGGGCGCCGCGGCGGAGGTGATGCCCACGTTGTCAAAGGCAGCCTGCAGGGAGGCGTAGGGCAGCGTGGCGGTCAGGGCCACCACGCCGAGGTTGGGATAGGCCACCTTGCCGATCACGGCCGCCAGGTGCACCGGCAGGGTCACCGAGCCTGGTGTGCCCCCGGAGACGGCCGATACCCGCACCGTTTGCCGCACGTGGGCGCCAGCGCCCAGCCGGATCGAACCGCTCGCTGGGCGGAAGGTGAAGCCACTTTGCGTCTCCGCCCCCGATCCCAGCTGCCAACGTGCCACCAGCGGCACGGCACTCCGGTTGCTCAGCGAAAGGGTGATCTGCGCAGTTTGGCCCTGCCGCAACGCGAGCGTGGCCGGACTCAGGCTGTCCGTGACCGCCGCCGGCACGTGGACGGTGGCTCTGGTCTCAAAACCGCTGCACAGGGTTGTTCCAGATGACGGCGGGCAGTTCGCCGCCGCCGGACCGCCAGCGCCCGGCGGGATCGCACCCCCCTGTACCGTCGCGGTGGCGGTCAGCATTTGAAGACGCTCCTGCGCCGAGAAGGGTGCGGTGATTGTGAAGCGGGATACCGCCGCCTGACCGGGCGTGAGGGTGCGGTACGTGACCGTGGACCGGGCCCGCACCTGCCAGCCCGAGGGTGCCGTGATCGCCAGGTGCACATCCCGCAGGGCCATGTTCCCGCCAGGCGACAGCCGGACGGTCACGGTTGCGCCGCGACCGGGGACCAGCGTCGCGGGCGCCGCGATCGTGAGTTGCCGCGCCCCCGTGGTGCTGGCCAGGATGAACTGCCCGCGCGCCGGCAGGTTGGCCGAAGAGTCTCCCACCAGCACGGCGTACGTGCCCGGCGCCGCCACCCAGCCCCCCACCGCCGTATCCCAGTACGCCATGGCGTGCGGGGTGACGGTGAAGTGGATCCGGGAGGACTGTCCAGGGGCCAGTGTGACCCGTTGGAAACCCTTCAACTGCTCCGGCGGCTCCCCTGTGGAGGCAGGGTCACCGAGGTAGAGTTGGACCACATCCGCGCCCTCGCGACTCCCGGTGTTGGTCACGGTGACACCGACGCTCTCCGGGTGCAACACGTCGGTTGTCCCCTGAGAGATCCGCAGGTCGCTGAAGGCGAAGGTGGTGTACGAGAGGCCATCGCCGAAGGGGAACAGGGGGGTCAGGTGCTTGGCGCCATACCAGCGGTAGCCGACCAGGATCCCTTCGGAGTAGTCGACCTTTCCGTCTTGGCCCGGGAAGGCCGCGCTGCTGGCCACCGGCGTTTGCGACATGCCTGTGGGAAACGTCATCGGCAGGTGCCCGCTCGGGTCCACGGACCCAAACAGGATGGCCGCGATGGCGTTGCCGTCTTCCTGGCCCGGGTACCAGGCCTCCAGCACAGCGGGTACCGTCCCCAGCCAGGGCATCAGCACCGGGGTCCCGCTGTTGATGACCACGATGGTGGCGGGGTTGGCCCCCGCCACCGCCTGGATGAGGGCGTCGTCGTTTCCGGGCAGGGAGAGCGTGGAAAGATCCGCGCCCTCGCTCTCCAGGTCCGAGACGAACACGACGGCCACCTTGGCGGCCGTCGCCGCCGCGGTGGCGGCTCC
>JAKAUG010000387.1 GCA_021827805.1 Bacillota bacterium
CGCGGACAACCCCGTGGACTGGTATCCCTGGGGTGCCGAGGCTCGGGAACTGGCCCGGCGCCTGGACCGTCCGCTCCTGCTGAGCGTCGGCTATTCGGCCTGCCACTGGTGCCATGTCATGGCCCACGAGAGCTTCTCCGACCCCGGGGTTGCCGAGCGCGTGAACCGCCACTTCGTGGCCGTCAAGGTGGACCGCGAGGAGCACCCCGACGTGGACGCGGTGTACCAACTCGTCTGCCAGATCGCGACCGGCACCGGCGGCTGGCCGCTCACGGTGTTTCTGACACCGGACCTGGAACCGTTCTATGTCGGCACGTACTTCCCACCCTCGCCGCGCTGGGGCCGGCCGAGCTTTCTGCAGGTGGTCGAGGCCCTGGGCGCCGCGTGGGATTCCGACCGGGCTCGGCTCCTCGAGGTGGCGGTCGACTGGCGGCAGGCCCTGGCGCAGGGCCAGCGGCGCCTGGTCGCCGTCGCGGGGCCGGACCCGACCCACCAAACCCTGGAGCAGGCGGTCCAGGCCCTGGCCGAGCAGGTGGATCCGCTGCACGGCGGCTTTGGGCCGGCGCCGAAGTTCCCGCACAGCGCCGCGCTCGAGCTCATGCTGCGGGCTGGCGGGGTGGCCGCGCGGCGCGCGATCTTCACCCTGCGCGCCATGGCCGCCGGGGGGATCGCGGACCAACTCGGCGGTGGCTTCCACCGCTACAGCACGGACGAGCGCTGGCGCGTGCCGCACTTTGAAAAGATGCTCTACGACAATGCCCTTCTCGTCCCGGTCTACCTGTCCGCCTGGCAGCGCACGTCCGACGCGGATCTGGCCGCGGTCGCCACCTCCACCCTGGAGTACATGCGGCGTGAGATGCGCGCCCCCGACGGCGGCTTTTACAGTGCGGAGGACGCGGACAGTCTCGACGCCGCGGGCCAGCCGGCCGAGGGCGCCTTCTACACCTGGACGCCCGCCGAGGTGCAGGAGGCACTTGGCGACAGGGATCTGGCCCAGAGGGTCTGCCAGCATTTGGGGATCCGACCTGGGGGAGACCTCGACGGCCGCGGCGTGCCACATCTGGAGGCCCTGTCCGGGGAGCCCGATGCTGACCTGGCCAGGGGGCTCACCCTCCTACGCGCGGCGCGGGCCATGCGGCGCCGTCCCGCCCGGGACACCAAGGTCCTCACGGGCTGGAACGGCCTTGCCCTCCGCGCCCTGGCGCGCGCGGGGCGGCTGCTGCCCGAGCAGGGCTACCTTGAGGCGGCGCGCCAGACGGCCGAAATGCTCCTGACCCGCCGGGACGCTCAGGGCGGGCTCTGGCGCACCGCCTCGCCGGCGGGGGGCGCCGGCATCCCAGGGGCCCTGGAGGATTACGCCTTCGTCGCCATCGGCCTGATCGAGCTCTACGAGGCAACCCTGGAGGGGAGGTGGCTTGAGGCGGCCCTGGGCGTGGCGCGTGCCGCCGTGGCACGGTTCTGGGACGAACAGGCCGCGGCCTTCTACCTGGCCCTGGACACCGGCCTGCCACTGCGCCCGCGGGAGGACCCAGACAGCGGCACCCCAGCGGCCCAGAGCCTGATGCTCGAGGCCCTGGTCCGCCTGGCGCCGCTCGGAGAGCCCGCGTGGGCGGAGCTGGCCTGGCGGGTGCTGCGCCGCTGCCAACCCCTGCTCACCGCGCACCCCGCGGCGATGGCCTCCCTGCTCTCGGTGCTGGACCGGCTCTGCCACCCCCTCGAGGTGGTGCTGGGGGGCAGCGATGAGGACCGCCTTGCGGATTGGCGGGCCCAACTCGCGCGGCTCTATCTCCCAAACCTCTCGCTCAGCCGAGTGCGGGAGCGGACCGCGGGGACGGTGCCGCCAGCCTGGCAGGGCCGGCCGGCGGGTGGGCCGGCCACCCTCTGGGTCTGCCAGGGCACGAGTTGCCTGCCGCCGGCGCGGTCCTGGGAGGAGGTGCGCCCAGTGCTGGAGGGGGCCGTGCCCCCGGCACCGGGTGACTGAGCCGGACTCCACGCGCCGGGGCAGGGGGCCTCGCTACGCGGCCAGCCAGGCCAGCAGGCGCGGAATATCGCCCAGATCGGGCACCAGCACATCCGGCCGCTCTCCGACCAGGGCCAGAAGATCACCGCCTCCGGTGGTCACAGCCAGAACACGAAACCCGTTGGCGCGCGCCGCCACCACGTCGAGCGGCGCGTCGCCGATCACGACGGTGCGTTCGGGGACAAAGGCCTCGCCCCAGTGGGCGGCCGCGTTGCCGCGCGCCTCCGCGATCACCTCGGGACGCTCCCGGCGCATGCCAAAGCCCCCGACCGGAAAGTACCGGTCGAGGCCGATGTGCCGCATCTTGAGGTGCGCCGCGGGCTCGAGGTTTCCGGTGCCGAGGGCCAGACAGAAGCGCGGATCCCCTGCGGCGGCGGTCACGAACTCGCGCGCCCCCGCGATGGCCTGGGCGCCCCTTTCCACCAGGGTCTGGCCGAGCCATCTGCAGTAGCTCACCCCGAGCGCCTCCCAGCGCGGGCCGTCCAGCTTCTGGCCGGCGCGCGCCGCGGCCTCCTCCAGGATGGCCCGGTCTGTGCGACCCTGCAGGCTCATGCCCCGCAGCGCGTCGGCCACCCCCAGGCACTCCGCGCAGGCCTGTTCCATGGCGAGCCGGCCGCTGGACTGGCCGGCCAAGAGGGTCCCGTCGATGTCGATCACGTAG
>JAKAUG010000356.1 GCA_021827805.1 Bacillota bacterium
GCGGATCGAGGTTGAAGGCGTCGGGAATGGCGCTGTATGGCTCAAGGCACACGGCACGCGCCGAGCACGGCGCATAGACCACCCAGTGTGGGAACTCCGGCCCGGAGGCCACCTCCACCGCCAGGCCGCTGTGGGGATCGATGAGTTCGGCCCGGCTGCAACCGTCGGCGTCCGCCTCCAACATCGTGAAGGGATCATCGTAGGAGCGCTGGCCGAGCATCGCGGGCACGCGCAGGTCGTACGAGCCCCGGACCTCGATGCGCCGGCCCGTGGGCAGGAGGTCGGGTGTGAGCTCCCAGCGCGCCTCGGCGGGCAGCCGCAGTTCACAATCGGCCCGGGAGCCCTCCGCGCCCAGCGGAGCCAGAAAGTAGGGGTGCCAGCCGTAGGCAAACGGGAAGGGCTGTGTCCCCACGTTGAGAACGGTGACCTCATGATGGTAGCCATCCGCGTCCAGCCGGTGCACCACTGAGACCCGGTAGATTCCCGGGAAGGCCTGGGCGGGCACCCGCTCCGGATCCCGCTCGATGTCGGTGCGCACCCAGGCCCCGCGCGCGTCCTCGCCCCAGGCGCTGACGGTCCAGGCGCCCTGCCCCGCGTAACCGTGCAGGGGATGGCGCCCCGGCGTGGTCACGCGGTAGGTCTGGCCCCGGTAGGTGAAGCGCCCGTCGCGCACGCGCCCCACGAAGGGGAAGAGGATTGGCGCCCCCGCCCCCCAGCCGAGCCGTTCCAGATCCGCGGGCCGGCCCCCCAGCAGCACCTCGCCAGCTTGCCTCCCCGGGGCGGCCGAGAGCCGCAGAGAGGCCAGCTGGCTCCCGCGGGGGGGCACCACCAGACAGCGGGCCTGGTCCGGCCCCGCGAGCTCCCAGCAGGCCACACCCTCGGCGTCCACCGCGCGCGAACTGTACACGTCCCGCCCCCCGGCTGTGGCACGCTGCCCACCCTGCCGTACAATGGCGTAGGCATTCACGAAGGCGACATCCGCCTCCTGCCGTCGCGGTGGCCAGGAAACGGGTTCCCGCGGACGAAGACCGCTCGGGGGGTGCGTTCATGCGCACGGGGTCCAGGTCAAGCTCCCTGCTGGGCCAGGCTGAAGAGATCCGCGAGCAACTGGTGGCGTGGCGCCGCCACCTGCACGCCCATCCCGAACTCTCCGGACACGAACAGCAGACCGCGGCCTGGGTGCGCGACCAGCTCCTCTCCCAGGGCCTTGCGCCCCGCCAACCCCTGGAGAACGCCGTCGTCGTGGACCTGGGCTCGGGTCCCGGGCCGCTGGTCGCCCTGCGCGCCGACATCGACGCCCTCCCGATCCAGGAGGACACGGGTCTCGCCTTCGCCTCTCAGCACCGCGGGGTCATGCACGCCTGCGGGCACGACGGCCACACCGCCATCCTGTTGGGGGCCGCCAGGCTCCTGGGGACCCACACCCTGCCAGGCCGCGTGCGCCTCATCTTCCAGCCCGCCGAGGAGCTGCTGCCGGGCGGGGCCGAGCCGCTCATCGCCGCGGGCGTTCTGGAAGGGGTCTCGGCCATCGCCGGGCTCCATCTCTGGGCCCCGCTGCCCACGGGCACGGCGGTCGCGGTGCCCGGACCGGCCTGGGCCGCGGCCGACCGCTTCCGCGCCGTCGTCCTCGGCCGGGGCGGGCACGGCGGCATCCCCCACCGCACGCTGGACGCGCTGGAGGTGGCCTGCCGCGCGGTGGGCGCCATCCAGACCATCGTCAGTCGGCGCGTGGACCCCCTCGCCGCGGCCGTGGTGACGGTCGGCACACTGCACGCCGGGGACGCCTTCAACGTGGTGGCGGGGCGCGCCGAGATGGAGGGCACGGTGCGCGCCTTCGACCCCGCGGTGCGGGACCTGGTGCAGCACGAACTCGAGCGGCTCCTGCGCCACACCGCGGAGAGCGCGGGGGCCGAGCTCGAGCTGGAGTATCTGCGCGGCGACCCCCCGCTCGTCAACCACCTGGGGGTGACCAGGACCATGGCCCGGGTGGCCGAGGACGTGCTCGGTCA
Source organism: Bacillota bacterium (assembly GCA_021827805.1). Taxonomy (GTDB): domain Bacteria; phylum Bacillota; class Sulfobacillia; order RBS10-35; family JAJYVN01; genus JAJZWQ01. The sequence goes on from JAKAUG010000356.1 coordinate 2,010, forward strand.
GGGCCAGGTCCGCTCCGGGCCCCGGGAGATGGCCGCCGACGACTTCGCCTGCTACCTGCAGCGCGTGCCAGGCTGCTACCTGCAGCTGGGCTGCGGTGGCGCCGAGGGAGGCGTCTATCCCCACCACCACCCGCGCTTCGATGTGGATGAGGCGGCCCTGCCCGCGGGGGTGGCCATCCTGACCGCCACCGCCCTCGAGCTCCTGGAGGGCGGTGTGCCGGTCGACTAACCCGCCCCGCGGGCTCACGCGGGGCGCTCCAACCAGGCCCGCAGTTGCGGCAGCACCGCCCGCACGGCCTGCCCGCGGTGGCTGACCTCGTCCTTCACCTCCGGGGGAACGAGGGACAGCCTCCGTCCATCGTCGAGCAGGAAGACCGCGTCGTAGCCAAAGCCGCCGGAACCGCCGGGCTCTTCGGCCAGCACCCCGCGCACGGCTCCGCTTCCGGTGAACGCCGTTCCGTCGGGCAACAGCACGACCACCGCGGCCACCATGACCGCGGCGCGGGCCCGCGACGGGCCCAGGCGGGCGAGGAGCGCCCGGTTCAGTCCGGCCCCGTCGAGGGCGCTGCCGTCCGGGCCGCTGGCCCAGCGCGCCGAACGCAGCCCCGGCGCTCCGCCCAGGGCGTCCACCTCCAGGCCGGAGTCCTCGGCAAGGACGGCCGCCCCCGGCA
>JAKAUG010000254.1 GCA_021827805.1 Bacillota bacterium
TTATCGCGGTACTGGGAGTGCTGGCACGGTTGCGGAGCAAACCCGCGGTCATCGTCTACTGGGCGGGATCCGACGTGATGGAGGCGGCCCGATCGGGTTCCTGGGCACGGGGTCCGGTCGGCAGGTGGCTCCTTGGCGCGATGGTGCACTTTGTAACGGCGCCGTGGTTGCAGGGGGAACTTGCGGGTGCCGGGATACGAGCGCAACAGCTGTATTTGCCGGCGTGGGCTGTGAGCATTCCCGAGCGGGTCCCGCCATTTCCGGCCCAAGTCCGCGTGCTGGCGTATCTGCCAGGTGCAGACCCACGGTTCTATGGGGCGGAGTTCATTCGGCGTTTGAGCATGGAGTTTCCGTCTGTCGAGTTTGTGATCGTCGGGCAGGATGCGCCGACAGGCGGATGGCCTGGCAACGTTCAGGTCCTTGGCTGGGTGTCCGATATGTCACAACTGTACCCGCGGGTGACGGCACTGATTCGCCTGCCGCGCCACGACTCGATGGCCAGGATGGTGGTCGAGGCGCTGTCTTACGGCCGATACGTGGCGTGGACCCACGCGTTCCCCGGCGTGTGTCGGTGTGAGTCATTGCCGCAGGTCCGTTCCTTCCTGGCGGATCTTGTCGCAAAGGCCGACCGCGGCGCCTTGGCCCCCAACGAAGAGGGCAGGCAGGCCGCACGAGACATCGGGCCAGAGCCCTCGCTCGCACGGCTGCTCGACGCCATCGACAAGGAATTGTCCCGCAGGTCGCGCGGCCGCCGCGGGGCCGTCCGGACGTGAGGTTCCAAGGGGTCCGCGTTTCAACGCCGATGGCACCGTATCCGTTCAACGTGAACGGTGCCAGTCCGCGCCGCGCCCCGGCCCCAAGGCCGGTCGGTCCTCTTGTGCCTGTGCGTCCGCCGGAATGCGACGCGGGGGCCAAGGGTCCGGGCAGACATCTGCTGGCCGGGCCAGACTGGCCCGGACGAGGAGCAGGCAGACGCGCCGCGCCCGCCGGACGAGACTGCGCTCGCGAAGGACGCTGATTGCCGTCCGCTCCGATCCCCGCCGGCGGTATTCCGGTCAGCTCGGCCGCCCGTTGCGGCCCTGGCGTCCGCCTTCCCCGCTCTCACCCCCGATGCTGCCCCCTGCCAAGTGCCCCAATGGCTCTGGCTCCGGTCGCCGCGCCGCCGTGCGCGGGAGACCCCGACCGAAGCAGCGGGACGGCAGCGCCCGCAGCGCGCACCCCGCATTGTCCTGCGGACGCTTCCGGTGCCGGACGGACCCCCTCCCTCGGGCAGGGATCACCTGTCCCGGAGCTCGTTGAACCACTCATCCATGAAGGCTCCCCTGCGGTATAACTCCTTCATGCCTGCTGCCCTGGCCCGATAGCCGGCGAAACGCACCGGGTCTGCACACCATCGACTGAGCTCGTCCAACATCTCTGGTAATGGCAAGGCCTCACCGATCCCGTCCTCTTCCAGATTCTCCCGGACTGTGGAGAGGTCTGTCGACAGGATCGCCAGCCCGTTCGCCGCATACCCGGAGTACTTCGCCGTCGGTGTGAGATCGTAATACCAGCCGTGGGGATAGGCGATCACTCCGAAGCTGCACTGACTGGCCAAGGCGTCAAAGTCCGCATGGTTCAGCATGCCCCAGTACCTTACGTTTCTGGCGGCCTGCTGTGTGACCCACTCGCCGCCCCTACCACAGACATGCATCTCCGCCGTTTGGGGGAAGCGCCCCACCACCTCCAGCACCTGGCGTACGTTGACAATATCCTGCATCCTGGTCAATTCTCCCGAATATAGGACGTGTACCTTTCCCTGCGTGAGGGCAATTTCAGCGCGCCCTTCCACGTGCCTCGGCATATGTGGATCCCGCCGATTCATGAGAACACGCTCTTCATTCAGCCCGTGCTTGTCGCAGAGCACCCGGCGCAGCCGTGGGGAAAACGCGACCACGTGATCAGCCGCGTGAAAGAGGAACCGTTCCCATCGGTTGAACATCCCGCGATCTATCGTGATCGGCAGGCCCAGCCCTTCCGCTTGCTCGATCGGAAGATCACCAATGAACAAGACCAACTTCTGACCTGTGTAGCGCTTACGCATCTGCAATCCGGCATATGTCGCATACGCCAACGGCACTTTCACGCGCGATGTGAGAGGAACAAGGGGAACCGACGGGTAGGCCATGAGCACGATCTCAGACCCGTCCAGGACCAGTTGTACGCCCGAGAGCATGGCTTTCGCGGCGGCCACGGGCATGGTTGCCCAGGACGCACCGTCAGCACTGGGCAGTTCGATCAGCCTGAGGGTCACGTCGTCCTTCTGTCCCAGGTAATGCACAATGCTTTCGTGCACGATGCCCATTCCGGAGCCAATCCGATGGGCCGGGGCGAAATATGTCACGTTCTGTCGCATAACCCTGCTCCCCCACAAGACGGTTGACCCAGCGGGGTCCGGTCACCCCCGACAAGCGCCGACGCCCCGGCGGAGCGTTGGCGGAGATCCATGGGGTGTCGCTCCAGCATACGATGAGGGCCGGCCACCCTGGGAGACCTCACGTTCGGCGATCCGCGGAGATCTCCAGGGTCCCCACCGGTTTCGTTTGGCCCGCCATGGGGGGCACATGCCCCGTCTGGCGGCCCCTCACGTCTGCCGCCATCGCCAGTGGCGCGCGGCGGTAGACACCACCCCGCCGCG
>JAKAUG010000115.1 GCA_021827805.1 Bacillota bacterium
TGCCGGATCTGGCGTCCGGATGGAATCTGCCGTCGGGTCTGGCGGGACCGGCACGGGAGGGCGCGCGTGGGACCCAGGAGCGTGGTTACCGGCACAGGGCGCTCCTCGGCCCGGGGTGGGCCCAGGGTCCCGCGCTGGCGCTTCGCGCGGTCCATCCCGGGCTTGACCCGCTCGCCGCCGGTACGAAGCGATGGGCTTCATCCCCATGCCTGAAGGCGGGGGCTTTCGCCCCGAAGGCGCTGGTCGTGTCCGGCCGGGGCTCCTGGTATAGGACCGGAGCCCGACCCGCCAGTGCCGAAGATCGGCCAACGTGTTGGCGGCCTCCCGTCCGGAGCGGAAGGCCCGGTCCGGCCCCAGACGAGGAGCTGGCGCACCTTGCGCCGGCAAGCGCCGCGGAGGAGGCGCCGCCATGCGGTACGGCCAGCCAGGTCGGCGGCCGACCCCTCGTCGGCCCACTCCATCACGTCAGCCCAGCCCTGGGCCGAACAGAAGCCGCATAGCGGCACGCGCTGGGTGGTCAGGTCTTGACCCGTCTTGGCCGCGGTCGTCGATGCTGACCCGCGGGTGGAGGGCCACGCGCACGGCGGTCACTTCCTGTTCGCATCATCTCGCGGCACCAGGCTTCGAGGGCGCCCGCCGCGGGTCAACGGTGCCGCTTGCGGTCCGTCGTGCTCCGCTCGGCGCCGGCCGTCCCGTGGACGGCAGAGGAATCGCCGCCACCGGACAGTATCTGAAGGGGCACTGCTTCGCCAAGGGGTGAGCGCCATCGCCATCGCCCGCAGGCGGCTGTTGCGTCTGGCCGGTGTCGGCCTGAGTGCGGTTCTGGGCGCACCGCTGATGGCCGGCTGCGGCTTCCGCCAAGCGGCGACCGGCAGCCGGTTCCTGCCCACCACCAGGCGTCCCTCCCGACTGCTGGTGGTGGATACTTCCGGGATGTCCCCGGAGGACATCACCCTGCTCACCAGCCTGCAGGGCTTGGTGAACCGCAGTGGCCGGGGGCAGTCGCTGTACTTGGTGGGGCGCGCCGAGGACACGCGGTGGCTGCAGACCGCCTTGGCCGACATCCAGCAGCAGCATCTCAGCGCAGGCGCGCTGAAGGACCTGCTGCACCAATTCGCCAACTATTTCCACGGTGCGGTGGTCTACGACCCCTCCCAACTGAGCCGCGAAAACAACCTGCCGTACACCAAGAACGTGGCGGTGACCTACGCGGGTCTGCACGATCTGCTGCCGGCAACCGCCGGGCAGGCCGCATCCCTCCACCTCAAGGTGCAACTGGACCTGACCGGGCGCTTCTCGGATGAGGATGCGGCTTACTCCTGGGCCCTGCAGAACCTGTGGCCCCATTGCGCCCATGGCTTTGTGGTCAGCAAGGCGCCCAGGATTCCTGGCTTCATCTACGACTTCGCCGTGGCCACGCGCGCTTTCTGCTTCACCTTCAATCCCTTTCGCCCGACGCAGAAGGCCATGTCCATCCAGCTGTACGGGTCGATGAACCCCAATGGTCTGCTCCTGGGCTGGTGGTCCAACAGCGGCTCCGTGAAGTATGAATGGGCCTCGGTGGGGATCACCTCGCCGCACGGCGTGGCCGTGGTCGCCGCCACCCTATTCTCCAACGCCACCGTGTGGTGCGGCGTGCCCGCTCCGGCGGCGCCCAAGCCGCGGCTGGACGCCAAGGCGGAGGCCCGGCGGCTGCTGGCGGCCGGCAAGCGTTCATTCATGGCCCTGCAGGTCACCGACGGGGACAACGCCGCGGCCGATCAGGTGACGATCCTGGACCGCTGGCTTGAGCCGTCCCGGGGCCAGGTGCCGATCTCCTGGTCGCTGGACCCGGTGCTGGCGGATCTGGCGCCCGCCATGATCGCTCACTACCGTGCCACCGCCACGGCCAACGACGGCTTCTCCACCGGGCCCTCCGGGGTCGGCTACATGTATGCCGACCAGTATCCGCTCAGCGAGCTGCCGGTGTATGTGGCGCGCACGGCGCGGGCGATGCGTGCGACCGGGATTGCCATTCCCTGGGTCTGGCCCAACCCGTCTGGGACCAACGTGCTTTCGGATACGGTGCTGCGGGAGTACGTCCGGCAGATCAATCCATCGGGCATGCTGTTGGGCAGCGGTGCTGGCAGGGGGCTTCGGCCCATGATCCAGTGGGTGGGGGACACCCCCTGCATCTGGGCGAGCCACCCCGCCCTGGTCACCCCCCCGCCACCGTCCGGAGGCTACGGGTTCGGGGTGCATCTTGCCACGCTCTGGACGACGACCACGGCGCAGATCGTGCAAATGGGCCGCCAGTTGCAGAGCAACGGCACCACCGTTGTCCTGCCGGAGGTGCTCTTCGAACTGATGCGCTTGACCCGGCGGCAGACGTCCGGCTGAGTGCCCACCCGCCTCGTCACAGAAGGGAGCCCACGGCGCTTCTGACGGGGCCCGCCACCGCATCCACCATGCGTGGGCCCTCGCACCAACCATGTCGTCGGTGATCGACTTGGGGCCTGCCCCTTGTGTGGGATCTGGCGCGGCTCACTGGCGGCCCGGCCAGGTGGGCGGCCGTGTCGCCTCCGCACCGGCCCTGGCGGAGCAGGGAGGGCGAAGGGTGTGAGATGACGGAGAGAGGGTGGCAAGGTCTGAAACCGGGCTGGCAGCGGAATGGGGTCCCCGACGAGGTGGTCCCAT
>JAKAUG010000182.1 GCA_021827805.1 Bacillota bacterium
GCTGGGCCCGCCCTGGCGGTCCACACACTGGCGCGCCGAGGTCAGGTCGTCGGCGAGACCTCGCCGAGACATCACGCGCTCGGGAACGACGCCGCCCAGGCTGCGCTCCCATGGCGAGGGGTTGAAGACCAGGAACTGGTCGTCCTCGGCGCGCGGCACGCGGCGCGCCAACTCCGCCACCGCGTCGCGCTGCAGGAGCTGGCTCAGGCTGCGCGCCACATACGCCTCGTGGGCCTTGTGGTTCCACTGCGCGGAGACATCCTCGTTCTCGGGGTCGCGGATGGAGTTGTCCGCACCCCAGGTGTGCTCATCCCACAGGGTGAGGGCCTGCCAGGCCTCCGCCCGCATGGCCGGGCGGCGACGGACGGCCTCGGCGGCGCCCGGCGCGGGATCGCCGCCCGCGGCGGGGGGCAGACAGGAGAACGCGCCCGCGACCCGGAGACGCGTGCGGCTCTGCCGGTTCATCGTCGTCTCCCGGGCCGAGGAGATGGCACCAAAGTTCCAGTAGTCCGTCCAGTCGCCCCGGTAGACCGGGAGCCTGTCTCTGCTGGCCCGCACCTCGGCCCACCAGTCTCGCGGCAGCGCCAGACGCAGGTGGGGCGTGCGCCCGCTGGCGTTCCACCCCCGCACGAACTCGGGCAGACGCGGGTCCACGGAGCCGTTGTCGCCGAAGGCGTGCGTCAGCTGCACCGCAATGGCGGGCAGAGGCCAGCCCCGGGTCTGGAGCCTCTGCTCGATGTCGGCCCAGCGCTGGGCGAAGCCGTCGGGGTCGTGCGGGATGCCCAGCATGTTCCCATACATGTAGTGCCAGCCGTTGAAGGCCGCGATGCGGCGGCCGGAGACGCCCTCCCAGAGGAAGACGTTCGGGCGGTCGAGCGGCGCCCCGCCGAAGTGCTCGTTGATCGCCATGCTGAAGCCCTCGATCCCGGCGTCGAGCAGGGACTCCACCACCGGCCAGTTGTGGCCGTTCACATCGCAGTTCATGGCGTGGCGGATGGTGAGCCCGTGGCGCTCGCGCAGCTCGGCCAGGGGCTCGAGACTGCGGATGAACTGGGCGGTGTCCACCAGTGGCGTCAGGTTGGCCCACATGCCGGTGACCTCGATCCTCCCGGCGCGCTCAAGCCGCCGCAGGCGCTCGACCTGGCTCTCCGGGGCCGAGCGCAGCCAGTGCAGCAGCGGGGCCGTGGTCTCGACGGTCCAACGCTGGGCGTCGTCCGCCTGGTCGTCCCCCTGTTCGCAGAGATCCAGGGCGGTATCCAGAAAGCGTTGCTCCAGCTCCCACAGGATCGGCTGATCATGGGTGTAGCCGATGTCCGTGTGGCTATGGTGGATCAACAGGATCCGCTCGATCGCCATCTCTTGGTCTGGCCTCCCTCCGAGTGCGGCGCACCCCTCCCGGGGCCGCGTGGGACAGGGGCACGCGCTGTCTAGCGCATGCTGGGACGTCGATCGTCATGGGGGTCCGCCCAGCGGGTGTTGGGTACAAGCGGGTACCAGCCAGGGCGAGCGGGATCCCGATCATAGGGGTAGCCGCCCAGTTCGCGGTGGAGCGCACTGTAGCGCGCAACCCGCTCCCGGTCGACCTCCACCCCGAGTCCCGGTCCGGTCGGTACGGCGATCCCACCGTCCGTGTATGGGAGCGGACCACCCACCAGGATGTCGTCCACCAACTGGTGGTAATGGGCGTCCGCGGCGAAGGAGAGGTTGGGCAGCACGGCGCCCAGGTGCAGCATGGTCGCCAGCTGGATCCCGAGCTCGCCCGAGGAATGCACGGCGACCCCGAGGCCGAACGTCTCGCAGACCCCGGCCGCCTTGACGCAGGGGCGGATCCCGCCCCAGAAGGTGGTGTCGAGCAGGATCACGTCCACGGCGAGGTCGCGCACGTTGGAGGCCAGCTGTTCGAAGTTCACCACCACGGTATTCGTCGCCAGGGGCATGCCCGTCAGCTCCCGCACGCGGCGCATGCCCGCCAGACCCCAGGTGGGGTCCTCCAGGTAGTCGTTGCGCAGATCGCGGATCGCCCGTCCGAACCGCACGCCCTCCTCGACAGAGAGCACGGCGTTGGGGTCGTAGCGAAACGAGTCGCCAGGCAGGGCCGCCGCCAGGGCCTGGTAGCACTCCAGCTCGTAGTCCGGGTGGAAGACGCCACCCTTGAGCTTGTGGGTCCTGAAGCCACACCGCCGCGCCAGGTCCTGGGCGTGCGCCACCAGTTGCTCCGGGGTGCGTACCTCGCCCTGGCCCTGGGCGTTGGCGTAGCGGAAGAACAGGTAGCTGGCAAAGGGCACTCGCTCCCGCAGCCGTCCCCCCAGAAGCTCGCTGACCGAAACGCCGAGGTGCTTGCCCACCAGGTCCAGGCAGGCGAACTCGACAGCGGCGTGCAACTGCAATCGGTTGTTGTACAGCGACGCGGTCGGGTTGCAGATGGCAAAGCGCAGGCCCTCCAGGGCGAAGGGATCGTGACCCACCAGGTAGGGTTTCAGCCCGCGGATGGCGAGCTCGGCGCTCTCGCCCCCGCCGCCCATCTCCCCCCACCCCACCAGGCCGTTGTCTGCCTCCACCTCCACCAGCGTGCGCACAAACCTGCCCCAGTGCGCGCCGTTGGCATGGCGCAGCGGTGCCTCAAGCGGCACCGTCACCGTCGTCGCGCGCACGTCCACGATCCGCAGCGTCCTCGCC
>JAKAUG010000016.1 GCA_021827805.1 Bacillota bacterium
AGACATAATTGATCTGGGAAGGCGCGCACCCGAACCGCTCCGCAAGTTCGGCGCGCTGTACTTCGATCCCCGCACGATCGGCCAGGAGTTCCAGGAGGTGCCGCTCGATCTCATCCGTCATACACGCCAACGCCGCGCCTCCTTCCCGCGCACCCCGTTGTGGCGGTCTCTTGACTTTCCCTGACCAACATAGCGCAGTATAGGACGACAGCCGCTGACATGGCAAGTGGTGCTGGGTGAGACAGCGCCGCGGGATCGGCTGAAGCCGACCGGCACCCGCTGCAAGCGCCGTCTGCAGTGAGGCGCTTGCGGCGCTGCTCCCTGGACCTCCGAGGCCTGCCGGTTGCGGACCGACGTGTGAGCCGACTTCTTGCACTGCCGTACTACAGGCTGCCCCGGAGGGCGGCGGCAAGCGTGGGCGGATCCTCTCCAACCGTCTCGGATACGCCTCCCCGGCCGTGCTGCGCCCCTTGGTGCACCCTGACGCGGCGCTCGGGCAGCGCCGGCACTGCCGCACTGCGGACCACGGGCGGCAACCGCGGCGGATGAAGGCCCTCGGGGCCAAGGCGGCGCAGTCGTTCGCCCGCCTCCTCGACATCGGCGGCCAGCGCCGTCAGCGAAAGTCGCAAGAAACCCTCGCCCCCTGCGCCGAAACCGGAGCCGGGGGCCAGGGCCACCCCTGTCTCTTCGAGGAGCCAAGCGGCGTATTCGTTGGACGGCCGCGCGTCCGGGCAGGGGATCCAGAGAAAGGGGGTGGCACGCGGCCGCCGGACTTGCAGACCCAATTCCGTGAGGACATCCACCATGCGGTCACGCCGTGCGCGATAGCTCTCATTGATGGCTGTCAGGACCCCGGAGTGCCCCGCCTCGTCGAGCGCGGCGGCACCGGCGATCTGCACTGCCGGAAAAACACCCGTGTTTACCTGAGTCTCCACGTGGCGCAGGGCGGCAATGCCTGCGGCATTGCCCACGACCGCACCAAGCCGCCAACCGGGCATGCAGAACGCGTTCGACCAGGAAATGAACTCTAAAGCCACATCTCTGCCGCCCTCCACCCCCAATACGCTCGGGGCACGGTAGCCGTCGTAGCCGGATTCCCCATAAGTGAGATCATAGCAGAGCAGAATGCTGTGGCGACGGGCGAAGGCCACCGCATCCCCCAGGAAGCGCGCCGAAGCGGTGGCTCCCGTCGGATTGTTGGGGTAGTTCAAGAACATCACCCGGGCCCGGCGCGCCACCGCCTCGGTTACTGTGCCCAGATCTGGGAGATACCCGCGCTCCGGCCGCAAGGGCATGGAGACCACCTCTGCCCCCGCGAAGTACGCCCCCATGCGATATGCGGGGAAGGAAGGATCAGGGACCAGCGCCACGTCCCCGGGATCGCAAACGCCGAACGCGACGTGGAACAACCCCTCCTTGGCGCCACCGGTAATCAGGATCTCGGTCTCGGGGTCAAGGGACACCCCGTGCCGGTCGGCATACCAGCGGGCCACCGCATGCCGCAGTGTGGGCATGCCCGCGTAGGGCGGATAGTGGTGGTACTCCGGGATCTGTGACGCACGGATTACGGCGGCGACAACGGCATCCGGGGCCGCGTGGTCCGGGTCGGCCCGGCCCAGGTCGACCACCACCCGGCCCTGGGCGCGCAACTCCGCGATGCGTCCATCGAGGGCCGCGAAGACATACGGCGGAAGTTCGTTGACCCTGCGGCTGACGAACATGTGACGTCCTCCTCAACCGGCATGCGCGCGGCGGCCGATCACCGGCGGAGGCGCGCCGCAGGAAGAGTATCAGGCGCCGCAGCGAGAGCTATGCGGGATTCTCTCAACCCCGGACAAGCGCAGGGAACGTGCGCGCAGGAACGGCCCGAAGGCGGGCGGCCGTCCCGGCGGTGCCCAGGCTTCCGGCTGCACGGGCTCCCTGAAGCGCATCCGCCGTCATGGGGTTACAGTCGTAGGTCTTCCCGCCCGCAGCGGCGTCCATCAACACAATCCTGCGCCCGGCAGATCGGGAGCGCCGCTCATCAGCACGGGATCCCCCCAAACTCGGGTGGACGCGGGCATGTTCGGCAGGAGGCCAGCCGGCCTGCAACCCTGCCGCCGCAAGACGCTGGTCCGCCGCCGGATCCGCGGGACAGGCGGTGCGGCGGACGCATCCACGCAGACCACCCGTCGGAGGCAGGGAGGTCCGCCCTCCTCCGCCTAATATCACCGGCTATGAGGAGGGACGGCGGTGCTGAGACTGCTCCTGGGCCGTGCCGGCACCGGCAAGACCGAGACCTGCCTGCGGCAAGCCCTGGGGGCGCTGGCTGCGGAGGGGCCGGACGGGCCGCCGCTCGTCCTTCTCGCCCCGGAACAGGCCACCTACCAATTGGAACGCGCCCTGCTGCACCGCCTGCCCGACGGCACCGCCCTCGTACGCCTGGAAGTACTCTCGTTCGGCCGCCTGGCGCGCCGCATCCTCGCCGAACACGGCGGCCTGGCCCGTCCGCGCCTCGGCGAGGCGGGACGGCGCATGATCCTTCGCTCCCTGCTGCACAAGCGCCGCGCAGACCTCCTGGCCTTCGGCCGCAGTGCGGACAGACCCGGGTTGGCGCGTGTGCTGGCCGAGCAGTTCTCGGAGTTTGAAGCCTACGCGGTGGAGCCACCGCTTC
>JAKAUG010000262.1 GCA_021827805.1 Bacillota bacterium
GGCGACGGCGATGGCTGCCGCCCTGGTCGGCGCAACCCCGGTGGTGGCGGAGGTCGACGACAGCCTCACGCTGGACCCCGCAGATCTGCCCCAGAGGGTCACTCCACGCACGCGCGCCGTGGTGGCCGTCCACATGCGCGGCACCTCGGCGGACATGGACCGCATCGCCAGTTTCTGTCGCGAGCAGGGCCTTGGCCTGGTGGAGGACGTGGCCCAGGCGGACGGGGGCAGCTACCGCGGCCGGCGGCTCGGCGCCTGGGGCGACCTCGGATGCTTCTCGCTCCAATACTCCAAGCTCTTGACCAGCGGGGAGGGCGGGGTGGTCACCACCTCGGATCGCCGGCTGTTCGAGCGGGCGTGCCTTTACCACGACGGGGCCCGCACCGGCGGCTGGTCGGGGTTCACCGAGCCAGGGTTCATCGGCCAGAACTACCGCATGCCCGAACTGACAGCCGCGGTGGCCCTGGCCCAGCTGAACAAGCTGCCGGAGATCCTGACCCGTCTTCGGTCCGCGGCGACGACAATCCGGGCCGGCATCGCCGACCTCGGCCTGGCGCTGCGCCGGCTGCCGGATGCAGACGGCGACTGCGGCATCTCCGTCGTGTTCTTCCTGCCCGCCGAGGCAGACAAGAGCCGCGTGCTCGCGGCGCTCCGCGCGGAGAACGTGGGCTGCGGCTCGCTCTGGGACCCGGGGACGGCCGACGCCCATGTGTACACCGGCTGGCGGGCGCTGCTGGAGCGCCGGGCCCACTACGGCGCATGGAAGCCCGAGGCACCCGCCGACGCCCTGGTTCCCGAGGCCTGCCCGCGCACGCTGCAGTGGCTGCGCCGGGCCGTCCATGTCGACGTGCATCCCCTGTTCGACGCTGACGACGTCGAGGGTACGGTGCACGCCATCCGCCGCGTGATCCAGGCCCTGGTCTAGCGGTCAGGGGTGAAGGAGGGCCGCGCCCATGGCGAGCCCGTTGAGGGCGGCGTGGGCCAGGACCGGGGTCCAGAGCGTCCCCGAGCGCTCGTAGAGCAGGCACAGCCCGGCGCCCACCAGCGTGAGGGGCAGCAGGAGCCCCGGGCTGGCATGCGCCGCCGCAAAGAGTGCCCCCCCGACCAGTACGGCCGACCAGAGCCCCAGCCTGGTCCGCAGCCAGCCGAACAGGAGCCCACGGAAAAAGAACTCCTCCGCCACGGGAGCGGCCACGTTGATCGCCAGCATCAGGCAGACAAGGGCCCAGGCACCGCTGAAGGAGCCTGGGTGCATCGTGAGCGGATTGTTGCCGTGAGGGACCCGCCCCAACACGGCCGCCTCCAGCGAGACGAGGAGGTCGCCCCCGATCTTGAGCGCCACACCGGCGGCCAGTCCGGCGGCCGCCCAGCCGAGTCCCGGCCAGCGGGTCGGAGGCCCACCGCGCCGTCCCCAACGGATCGCGCCAAGGCTCACGAGCAGAAGGGCCAGGGGCGAGGCGAGGTAGCCGAGCGCAGCGTCCAGGGAGGTGCCGTTCGCGCCGAGGGCCGGCTCCGCCAAGCCGGCAAGCGTCTCAGCGACGACATACACGGCGAGGATCGCCCAGGGTCCTGCCGGGGCAGGGAGCCGGGCACAATGTGGGTGGCCGCCCCGGTCCGCCACCGGCGTCTACCGGCGCTCCACGCTGTGCAGGGTCATCAGATCGGAGTACGTCATGGCCCGGTTGTGCGCGGTGTGCGTCCAGTGCCGTGGCCGCGGGGAGAACATCCCCACCCAGGTCAGGGGCACCCAGGAGTTCAGGAAGATGGGATACAGCGGCAGGTACCGCAGGGTGCGCGCCGGCATGGAGCGGTCGATCAGCAGGGCCGCCACGGGCAGGCTGTATTCCACCACAGCGAGGGCCACCCAGAAGTCCGAGCGCATCAGGTGATGCAGCAGTGGATCGATGAGGAACTCTCCCGGCACCACGTAGGCCAAGAAGGTCAGCAGCGTTCCCAGCATGAGGTAGAAGGGGTTGAAGATCTGGAACGCGGCCTCCAGGAACAGGATGTTGCCCTGCCACAGGCCCTTCAGCCCCATGCTCAGCAGGTACATGCGCGCCACGGTGGCCTGGCCCTGGACCCAGCGCTTGCGCTGCCGCCACGAGGCGGAGAAGGTCTGGACCTTCTCGTCGTAGCAGATGGCGTTGTGCGCCCAAACGGTCTTCACGCCGTGCTGCAGAGCCTTCATCGTGAACTCCAGGTCCTCCGTGAAGCAGTGCGCGCCCCAGCCGATGTCCCTGACCAGCGCGGTGGACACGCACATCCCCGTGCCGCCAAGGACGGAGGACAGGCCCAGGTTGTGCTTGGCCAGGAACCAGAAGCGGTTGGATACCCACACGGACATGGCGAAGGTCCCTGCGACCCAGCTGTCCATGGGGTTCTTGGCGTCCATGCGCCCCTGGATGATCTGGTCGCCCCGCTGCACATGGGCGTTCATGATCCGCAGGAAGTCGGGATGGACCAGATTGTCCGCATCGAAGATCACGTAGGCGTCATAGTGCCGTGGCCCGGCGGCGATGTGCCGGAAGGCGTAGTCCAGGGCGAAGCCCTTGCCGCGCTCGTCCTGGTTCTCGCGCTGGATCACCAGGGCACCGGCGGCTTCGGCCACCGTCGCGGTGGTGTCCGTGCAGTTGTCCGCCACCACGTAG
>JAKAUG010000227.1 GCA_021827805.1 Bacillota bacterium
GGATGCCGTCAGGAACGACCCCCACGGGCGGAGCGCGAACAATACGGCAAGAGTCTATGTGCATGGTTGCGTAGACTTTTCGGAGCGGCTGCCTTCGGCGCCTACCCAGCGGCGCGCGCGGCCGGGCTGGACCCGATCGTCGCACGGCGCCAGAACGGAGGAGGGCCGCTGTGGGTGCCAGGGGCGCTCGGGGGGAGGCAAGCCCCGGCGGCTGTGCCTGGGTGCCGGGGCTTGCGTGCGCGCACGACTGCCACCTTCTTACGGAAGGAAGCCCGTAAGCTTGCGGATGTTCGCGGGTGTTCGCAGCAGCCGGTAAGCCTTGTGCTCGAGTTGGTGACTACGCCTCCGATTCACCCCGAGGATCCCGCCGATGGCCTCAAGCGTAAGTGGACCCCGCGGGTCCAGTCCATGGCGAAGTCGCAGGACGGTCACCAGGCGGGGGTTGATGCGCCCCAAGGTCTCGCTCAATGCCTTTGACAATGCCTGCTGGGATTGCTTCCTGATGACAGCCTCCATTACATCCTCGGCGTGGGGGTCGGGGATGAACTCAAGCAGATCAGCTTTCTCGTCCTTACTGGTGTCGAATATACTGATGGGGTCCAGCATCGCGGTGTGGAGCAGGGTTACGGTGTCGGCTGAAAGGCCGACTTTGTCGCCGATCTCCGCATCGGTTGGGTCACGCCCCAGTTGCTGCCACAGGGCGCTCTGGGCTTTTTTCAGGTGCTTGGTCAGAGTGCGCACGTGCGCGGGGAGTCGAATGGTTCGTCCTTGGTTCGCAATGGCGATGCCAATGGCGTTCCGGATCCACCACATGGCGTAATTGGCAAACGGGATGTCTCTGTTCGGATCGTAGCTCCGTGTCGCCCGGAGTAATCCGATGTTGCCCTCCTGAATCAGGTCTTCCACGTCAAGACCGCTGCCTCTATAGCGGCGTGCCGCCATCATCACCAGGCGCAGGTTGCCCAGCACGAGCGCATGCTGAGCCTGCTCGTCGCCCGCGGTAGCGCGTGCGCCGAGCTCTCGCTCCTCCTCACGAGAGAGACGCCGTAGCGGACGCACCTCGTTGGTGTATATCGTCAGTGCAGATCCGACCGCTGCTTCGGAAGCCGCCCTGCCCGATCGCCCCTTGGAGGCCCTTCGCTGAGCGCTTAATTCAGGGGTTTCCGCCGACAATTCTCCCGGATTACTCCACAGGGACATCTCGTGGACGCCGGGGTCGCGCCCGCGTTGTGCACCGTGCTGCTGGTGGGTCGCGGTTGTGCGGCTACGGTGTCGCATGTTGGACGGGCTGGCGTCCGGATGTTTCGGCAACGGTTGCATGGCCGCTCGCAATTCCGGCGAGAGGGGGATCGGTTGCGGGTACGGCTCAACCCCTCGTTCGTAAGACGCTGCCCGATCCTTCATGTCCCTTCACCCAGGCTCGCCGAAGCGATCCATTTCCAATACAGGGTCTTTCCCTTCGGCGGCGCCGCTGTCACCGGCCCGCTGTTCCGGCCAGGGCCTCCGCCCACGAGTACCGGCCCGGCTTTCGCCAGCGCTGTGGTTCGCTTGCGCGGCAGAACCGCGCGTCGGTAGCGGTCGGGCCCGTTCCCTTGCGCCATTGGCGCAACCGTCATGCTTCGCTCTCCATCCGAGGTGTCGTTGGCGTGCCTTCGTCCCTCACCTACTGGATCGTTCTTACGACACGCCGTTCTTCTTTTCCTGCGACCCATCCAGGAGTGCGCGGGTCCACCTCGGCCACGATGGTGCGTGGCCGCACAACCTGATGGTCGGCAACCGCGACCAACGGCAAGAGCCGTTCCTCCCCGGTCCAGGTGCCGTGACCGCGAAGGCGGGTTGCCCCCCGGCCAAGCTCGTGGCCGACGCGTTGGCTGACGGCCGTGGCCCGCGCGCGTGCGTGGGGACGACATGTCTAGCTACGACCTGATGGTGCAGACCATCGGTCCACCCCCACGTGCGTGGGGACGACGCCGAGTGGTTCCCGGCCGAGGAGCGCTTGCTCGGTCCACCCCCACGTGCGTGGGGACGACACTGACGGAACCCACTATCCATACGGGTTCCTGTCGGAAACCGCCCTTTGGTATCTGGGAGGCAATCGCCCCCTAGTCCGGGCCGATCGACAGCAACCCGAACCATACGCTTTGCCGGGCCCGATTCCTTTGGTCAGACCCTGGCGGAACAGTTGGGGATCGCGGACAATGTGGCGCAGGATCCACTGCCTGTCTTCGGGATTGCCGCCGCGCAGCCACCGGCGGTGGACCCGGGGGGTCAAGAACCGGCCCACCGTCCGCCGCGTGCATGAGCCCGACCGTCACAAGCTGCGATCGAAATGGATCGAGGCCCGTTGTCTCGATGTCCAAATACCCCAGATACCCTCCCGACATCAGGTCGCCGGCCGGCTCGGGCGAGATCGGCAACTCGCCGACTCCCAGAACCATGTGATACATGAGCGGGCCCCCCTGCTCGCAGACCCACCAAACAGAACGACCCCACCACAGGCACCTGGGCGGTCCATCCAGGGGTTTCTGTGCCCATATCCTGCATTCCTGCAGGGCACACGTGCGGTTCGGGTGCCCCTGGACAACTGGGCAACGTGGGTGGGTCACCCTTGCCGGGGCTGGGGGGTCCACCACCAGCCGT
>JAKAUG010000452.1 GCA_021827805.1 Bacillota bacterium
TCTCGATCCAGGGAGCGGCAGGGGGCGCCCGCCGGATGGCGGGCGCCCCCTGCTCAGGGTGTGTGGACGGCCCAGCACTCAACTCCATCCGATGGGTCAGGCCCAGACCTCCGCCCGCCCCCCGGCAGGCGCCATCTGCCTCCGGCGGGACCCAGCGGACCGCGCCCTACTTCACGCCCGGCAGGTGTCGCAGGTAGCCGATGAGCATGGCCACAACGAAGAAGGCGATGCCCAACACCACCGTCAGGCGGGACAGAAAGGTGTCCACCCCGCGCCGCTTGCCGAAAAGCTGTTCCGCGCTGCCACCGATCGCTCCACCGAGGCCCGCGCCGCGCGCGGACTGCAGGAGGATGACCGCCACCAGCACCACGCTGATGATCACGAGTACCAGGGTCAGGATCCCCGTCAACCAGATCCCGCCTCTCTGTGTCCCGGTCCAGGACTTCCTAGCCGAGGCCCAGGGCCGCACGCCCGGCATACTCCGCCGAGGGACCCAATTCCTCGGCGATCCGCAGCAACTCGTTGTACTTCGCCACCCGCTCCCCACGCGCGGGGGCTCCGGTCTTGATCTGTCCGCAGCCCGTGGCCACGGCCAGGTGGGCGATCGTGGTGTCCTCCGTCTCGCCTGAGCGGTGCGAGAGAATGGCCCGGTATCCGGCCCGCCGCGCCATCTCGACGGCGGCCCAGGTCTCGCTGAGCGTGCCGATCTGGTTCGGCTTGATCAGCACCGCGTTCGCCACCCCCTCGCGGATGCCGCGTTCCAGGATCGCGGTGTTCGTCACGAACAGGTCGTCACCCACCAGCTGCAGACGGGAGCCCATGGTCTGGGTCAGGTGGGCCCAGCCCTGCCAATCTCCCTCCCCCAGCCCGTCCTCCAGGGACACCAGGGGGAAGCGGGCCGCCAGGCCCTCCCACACTCCCACCAGCGCACCGGCGTCCAGGTCCCTGCCCTCCAGACGGTAGCGCCCGGGACCCTGGGAGAACTCGCTGGCGGCGGCGTCCATGGCGAGCCAGACCTGCTCCCCTGGATGGTAGCCGGCACGCTCGATCGCCTGCACGAGCAGGCCAAGCGCCTCCTCCGAGCTGGCGAGATTGGGGGCAAACCCACCCTCGTCACCCACCCCGGTCGCGAGCCCGTGGTCGGACAGCAGCCGCCGCAGGCCGTGGTAGATCTCCACCCCCGCCCGCAGGGCGTCCGCGAAGTGGCCGAAGCCGGCCGGGATGAGCATGAACTCCTGCACGTCCAGGGGGTTGTCCGCATGGCGGCCCCCATTGATCACGTTCATCATCGGGACGGGCAGCACGCGAGCGAGCGGGCCGCCCAGGTAGCGGAAGAGCGGCAGGCCCGTCGTGGCGGCCCCGGCATGCGCGGTCGCCAGGGACACGCCGAGCAGCGCGTTCGCCCCCAGACGCCCCTTGTTCTCGGTACCGTCGAGCTCGATCAGGCGTCGGTCCAGGCCGGCCTGGTCCTCCACCGGCATGCCCACGAGCTCGGAGGCCAGATCCTCGTTCACGTGGCCGACGGCCTTCCGCACGCCGCGTCCCAGGTAGCGCGACCCGTCCCCATCACGGAGTTCGAGGGCCTCGCGGGAGCCCGTCGACGCTCCGGAGGGCACCGCGGCCCGACCCCAGGTCCCGTCCTCCAGCGTCACCTGCACCTCCAGGGTGGGATTGCCCCGGGAGTCCAGGATCTCGCGCCCGCGGACATCAGCGATCACCGCCATGGCCAACATCCTCCCGCACGATCAGGCTGCGGCCGGTCATGGCCGCTGGCTGCTCCAGTCCCATGAGCTCCAGCAGGGTCGGCGCGACATCCCCGAGGCACCCGCCCGAGCGCAGCCCCAGGCCGGGACGGCCCACCAGGACACAGGGCACCGGGTTGGTGGTGTGGGCCGTGTGCGGCCCGCCCGTCTGGGGATCGACCATGACCTCCGCGTTGCCGTGGTCGGCGAGCACGACGGCCGCCCCGCCCCGTCCAAGGATCGCCTGCAGCACCGTGTTCAGACCCCGGTCGGCGGCCTCCACCGCCAGGCGGGCGGCCGCCAGCACGCCGGTGTGGCCCACCATGTCCGGGTTGGCGAAGTTCACGACCACCAGCCCGAAATCCGTCCCGCCCACGGCCCGCTCCGTCTCCGCCGCCACCTGGGCCGCGCTCATCTCAGGCGCGAGGTCGTAGGTGGCCACCTTGGGCGAAGGCACCAGGATCCGCTGCTCCCCAGCGCTCGGCTCCTGGCGCCCGCCGTTGAAGAAGTAGGTCACATGCGCATACTTCTCAGTCTCGGCCACGCGCAACTGCGTCAGCCCCGCCCGGCTGACCACCTCGCCCAGAGTGTCCGCGACATCCATGCCGGGAAAGGCGGCGGGCAGCGGCCATGCGGCGTCATAGGGGCACATGCCCACCAGGTCCAGGGGGGGCAGGACGCGGGGCACGCGGTCCAGTCCGGGGTCGGTGAGGGCGCGCGTCAGCTGGCGCATGCGATCGGCACGCCAGTTGAACACGATCACGACATCTCCGGGATGCACCGCCCCGCCGACCACCGCGGTCGGCAGCACGAACTCGTCGGTCTCGGGTCCCTCGCCGTTGGGAGCGGTGCGCCCGGCGGCGGCCTCCAGGGCCTGCCGCCAGCTGGCCACC
>JAKAUG010000215.1 GCA_021827805.1 Bacillota bacterium
AGAACCTGCCGGGCCGTGGTCGGGTCCTGCGCCACGGCATAGAACTCCGTGCGGTTGCAGGTGCACAGCAGGGCCACCTCGCCGAGCCCCCGGTCCAGGAGCGGGGGCAGCAGCGCGGACAGGTCCGAGATGTCCCAGGAAAGGCGCTCCCGCACCGCCAGGGGGGCTGTGTGCTGGTCCAGACCGAGCACGAGCAGATGCACGGCGCCCCATCCCTTCCCGATCACGGCCTGGGCGGAACCGGTGCCCGGCGTCGCGGAACACGCGCCGGCGGGCGCTAGGCACCGGAGGAGACGGCGGTGTGCAGACAGACGATGCCGCCGGTCAGGCGGAGGATCTCGACCTCCGCGAGGCCGGCGGACCGCATGCGGTCCGCCAACGCCTCGGCCCCCGGAAAGGTCTCCAGGGACTTGGGCAGCCACGCGTACGGCGCCACGGGCAGCCCGGCGCGCACGGCCCAGGTGCCGAGCAGCGGCAGCACATGGCGGAAGTACCAGTTGTAGGGCGCCATCAGCGGGGTCTGGGGCGGGTGGCTGAGTTCCAGGATCGCCACGCGGCCGCCGGGGCGCACAACCCGCCGCATCTCCGCCAGGGCCCGGTCCAGATCCGCGACGTTGCGCATCACGAATGCTGAGGCGGCCGCATCGAAGCTCCCATCCGCAAAGGGCAGATGGAGCGCGTCCCCCTGCCCCAACTCGATGTTCGCCGCCCAGCGGGAGCGGGCCACCTTGCGCCGGCCCACCTCGAGCATGCCCGCCGAGAGGTCCACGCCCACCACGCGACCCTGGGGCCCGGTCATGCCGGCGAGCATGAGGCTGAGCTCCGCGGTGCCGCAGCCGACATCCAGCACCCGCGCGCCGCGCGGGATGCCCGCCCTCCGGCGGAAGGCGCGCTGCCAGACGCGCCAGACGCCCGCCGTCATAACGATGTTCATCAGATCGTAATGGGGCGCGATCCGATCGAACAGCGGCGGGATGAACTGGCTCTTCTCCGCCTGCGGATGGCCGCCGGGGCCGCGCGTTTGGGCCTTCACCTGTTTCCCCCTAGGCCGGTGCCGTGGCTTCGGGCCAGCAGCATTATGGCGCAAGAGCTGATCACCCTCAAGCCATCGCCCCGTCCTGGGCGGATGGCGGAAGGAGCTCAGCGGCCCCTGGGCGAACGGTCAAGCTTCTGGAACGCAAAACCGCCGATGGGGGGCCGGGAGCGTGCTGGGTGTGGATCTGCTGGTCGTGGCGGTGGTCGTCGCCGTACTGATCAGCTTCCGGATCATGGTGCGGCAGGCCGCCGCGGGCAGGGCCCGCGCCGCGGCGCGCCGCCGGGTGGCCGAGGCGCTGGGCGCCGAGGGGGGGCGGCAGATCCGCGAGCGGGTGACAGCCCTGGCCGCCGGTGCCTCGACGCTGTCCGCACTGCAGGCGGAGGCCCTGGTCCTGGCCTGCCGCCAGTCTGGGCGCAGCGAGATCATTCCTGTGCTGGTCGCCCTGCTCGGGCACGGCGGGGCCTCGGTCGTGAGCGCGGCCGCCCTGGCCCTCGGCGACCTGGGCTCGCCCGCGTTGCGTGCCGTCTGGCAGGCCCTGGCGGCGGGCGGTCCGGGTGCGACCGCCGCGCGCGGACTCCTGGAAGCGAACGGCGACTGGCTGTATGAACGCCTGCTCGAGTCCTTCGTGGCCGCCGGCCCCGCCTCGGTGGAGCGTCATCGCGATCTCTGGGCCCTGCCCGGGGTGCAGCGGCGGCTGGAACTGTTGGCCACGGCCTCGGACTCGGTGAACCGGCTGCGAGCCGCCGCCATCCGCGCCGCATTGGCGGGCGACGGCAACCGCGTGGCCTGAGGGGGCCGTTGCTCCGGCTGGCGCCACCCAACCAGGAGAGGTGAGCATTGCCGCAGGGAGGCGTGCGCGGCGTGTTGGGCCGGGCTCTGATCGCGATTTGGCTGCCGCTCGGCCTCCTGCTCCTGGGTGTGGCCCGTGCACCGGCGGTGTTCCCTGCCCCGGGCCAGGTCCTCGTCGCGCCGCCGACGAACGTGCGGGTGGTGCTGGCGGCGCCCGCCGCGGCGGGCGCGCAACTGCAGGTCTGGGACACCGCTGGCGTGAACCTCGCGCGGGGCGCCGTCCAGACGGGCGGCGATGTGCTGCGCGTCTCCGTGCCTTCCCTCGCCCCCGGCACCTACACCGTCCTCTGGCGCTCCGGAGAGGTCCAGGGCTCCTCCCGTTTCACGATCTGGCAGGGCGGGCCTCTGCCACCGAGCCTGCGGCGCGCCGTGCGGGGCGGCCCGGACGGCCGGCCGCGGCCCTTCGGCACCGGGGCGCTGACGGCGCTGGCCCTGGCGGAGTCCGTCGTGGCACTTGGCGGGCTGCCGTTCGGGCGCCGCCGCAGCCGCGCCGCGCAGCGGCTGTCCTGCACGCTGCTGGCCGCGGCGGCGGGACTGGGTGCGGTACGCTATGCCCTCTGGCTGGCCGGAGGCACGAGCCCACTGTTCTGGGCCCTGCTGCACAACGGCATCCCCATGGCGGGGCTCGTGGCGGCCCTGTTGGCGCTCGCCGCCCTGGCCCTGGCGCGCGCCCCAGGATCCTCCGCCCTGCTCTCGTTGGGGGCCGGTTTCTCCGTGCTGCTCACCGTGCCCACGGTGCGGGCCGGCG
>JAKAUG010000068.1 GCA_021827805.1 Bacillota bacterium
GGTGATGCGGATGACGCCAGGGTGGTCCGAACCAGAGCGACCCCGGCTCCGGGACCCATGCCCCGTCGAGGAGAAAGGGCAGCTGGCGGACAAGCAACGCCAGGGCCCGCCGCACGCGTGCGGCATGTTTGCCCACTTCCGAACCTCCCGCGGTCAGGCCGCGGCCAGACCGCCTGGGCTCTTCGACGGTCCCCCAGCCTCCCCTACCCCATGTGCCACCCGGCTGGTCCGGCCAGGCGAGAGGACCGCGGCGACCCCCACAAACGCCGGCCGCGGCACGAACCTGTGGAGGGAAGGACAGGACCGCTCCGCGAGCGCGGGAACGCAACCTCGTCTCGGCGGGAAGGGGACGTCCCAACCCGTGTCGGGAGCGGACGGCACAGAGGTGGGACGAGGCCACGGAAGGCGATGTCCCCGCGGATCGGTTCCTGTCCGACCCTCCTTCGCTCGGTGGTGCCTGACGCCCGAGGCCCGCAGCTCACATGGACTGGCGGGCAACCTGAGTCCAACCCCGGTCCGGGCGGAACACCACCGCATGCCGGCCCGCGGCCGGTCGGCCGGGCCGGTCCCCGCCCCGCACCCCGCTCTGCGCGCCGGGGGCTCGAGCCCCCGGCGCGCACCTTTTTCACCGGCGGCACCTCAGCCCTCGGCATAGCCTGGCTCCCCAGCGCCGTCGGCCCCGAGGAGCGCCGAGGCAAACGCCTCCGGATCGAATGGCCGGAGGTCCTCCAGTCCCTCCCCCACCCCCGCCCAGAGGATCGGCAGGCCGAGTTCGCGCCAGACCGCCAGCACGATGCCGCCGCGGGCGGAGGTGTCCAGCTTGGTGAGCACCAGACCGGTCACCCCCACGGCCTCGGTGAAGACCTTGGCCTGCACCAGCGCGTTCTGCCCCGTACTGCCGTCCAGCACCAGGAGCACCTCGTGCGGCGCCCCCGGGCAGGCGTTGCCCGCGACGCGCACCATCTTGCGGAGTTCCGCCATGAGGTTGGCCTTGTTGTGCAGCCGTCCGGCGGTATCGCAGACCACCGTGTCCACGCCCCGCGCCCGCGCCGCCGCGACCGCGTCGTAGATCACCGCCGAGGGGTCGCTCCCCGCGGCGTGCCGGACCATGTCCACGCCGGCCCGTTCCGCCCAGATGCCGAGTTGCTCCGCCGCGGCGGCCCGAAAGGTGTCCGCGGCTCCGAGCAGCACCCGCTGCCCCTCCCCGCGCAGGGCGTGCGCCAGCTTGGCGGCGGTGGTGGTCTTGCCGCTGCCGTTCACGCCCACCAGCAGAACGACACTTGGCGGCGTCTCGGCCCGGCGCATGGGCCGTGATGAGCCCTCCAGGGAACGCGCCACCTCCGCCCGCAGCGTGGCGGCCACACCCTCGGCAAACAGCTCCCCGGCCGCGGCCAACTCCCGCAGCCGACCGACGAGCCGCATCGTCTCGGGCATCCCCACGTCCGCGGCCAGAAGGGCCCCCTCGAGCTCCTCGAGCAACCCCGCGCTGACCGTGCGGTGTCCGCTCACCGCCGCGGCGATGCGCCCCAGCAGGCCCTGGCGCGCGCGCGCCAGCCCCGCGCGCATCCTGCCCCAGACACCGTCTGCCACACCCGAACCCCCTTCTCAGCCCGCCAGGTGCAGGGACAGAAGCCGCGAGACGCCCGGTTCGCCCATGGTCACGCCCACCAGGCGGTCCGCCACCTCCATGGTGCCCTTCTGGTGCGTGACCACGATGATCTGCGTGCTGGGGGCGATCTCCCGCAGGAACGCGGCGCAGCGCGCCACGTTGGCCTCGTCGAGCGCGGCCTCGATCTCGTCCAGCACGCAGAAGGCCGCCGGGCGCACCCGCAGGAAGGCGAAGATCAGCGCCACCGCCACCAGGGTGCGCTCCCCGCCTGAGAGCAGCCCCAGGTGGGCCAGGGCCTTGCCCGGGGGCTGGGCGGCGATCTCCAGGCCCGGGGGGACGGGCCGTCCCCCCTCCACCGTGGGCGCCTCGGGTCCCCCCACCTCAACGAGGTCCGCGCGCCCGCCGCAGAGCCGCGCATACACCGCGGAGAACTGGGCCCGGACCTGGGCCAGGGTTTCGGCATAGCGCTCGTCCAGGGCCGTCTCGAGCTCTCGGCACCATTCCTCCAGGGACGAGCGGGCCTGGATCAGGTCCTGGTGGCCCGCATCCAGCGCCGCCACCTCGCCGCGCTGCTGGGCATACTCCGCCACGGCCTCGGGGCGCACCCCTCCGAGGGCGGCCAGCTCACGCCGCAACTGCCCCACCCGCTCACGCTCTGGGCCGGGTCGGGCGGAGGGTTCCACGTCCGCCAGGATCTCCGCGCCCTCGCCGTACGCCGTCTCCAGACGCGCGGCCAACGCGGCGAGCGTGGAGCCCGCCTTGGCCTGGGCGGCCTCCGCCCGGCGCAGGGCCTGGCCCAGCCGCTCCCGCTCGCGCTCGGCCCACTCGCGGCGCGCGACCGCCTCACCGCTCCTCCGCTCCAGCTCCGCCACCCGGCCGCGGACAACCTCGACCGCCTCCGCGGCCTCGGCGCGACGGATCTGGGCCGCCGCCGCCTGGCCCTCGGCCCGCGCGCGCGCCTCCTGCTGCTGCTCCACGGTGCGGCGGGCGCGCTGGCGCTCCGCCTCCGCCTCCGCGATGCGGC
>JAKAUG010000406.1 GCA_021827805.1 Bacillota bacterium
TTCTCTCCGCTTCTCCCCGTTGCTCGCGCGCTCGCTGTGGCCGCTGCTTGTGGGTTCACAGACCGTGCCTGTGCCGGCCATCGCCCCACTGCTGGTGCTGTGGCTGGGTTATGGCATCTGGCCCAAGGTGGTCGTCGTGGCGCTGGTCTGCTTCTTTCCCGTGGTGGTCAACGCGGTGGACGGCCTGCGCTCCGCCGATCCAGAACTCCTCCAGGCGCTGGAGACGCTCGGCGCGGATCGGGGCCAACTGTTCTGGCTGGTCGAGGTACCCGGGGCCCTGCCCTCCCTGTTCACGGGGATCAAGACGGCCGCCGCGTATGCCGTGATCGGGGCGGTGCTGGGGGAGTGGCTGGGGGGCGTGCACGGCCTGGGGGTGGTCATGATCCAGGCCTCCGCGGAACTGCTCACCGCCCGCGTCTTCGCCGCCCTGGTCTGGCTCGCCGCGCTCGGACTCGGCTTCTTCGGGCTCGCCACGCTGGCCGAACGCTGGGCGCTGCCCTGGTATCACACGGCCGCAAGGGAGAGGATCTGGAAGTGACGACCCTCTGGACCCGACGAAGCCTTCTGGGCGCGGCGGCCGGCTCCGTGGCCGCGGTGGCCCTGGCCGCGTGCGCCAAGGGGACGGGGTCTGGGGCCGCCGGGGCCACGCTGATGCTGGACTGGTACCCCAACGCCGATCACGCCGGGATCTACGGAGCCCTGGCCCAGGGATACTTCCGGGCCCACGGCCTGGATCTGACCGTGCAGACCCCGTCGAGCACCACCGAGCAGGTCAAGCTCGTGGCCGCCGGCAAGGCGGACCTGGCGATCAGCTACGAGCCGGACGTGCTCCTCGCCAGGGCGCAGGGCATCCCGGTCCGGGCCATCTTCGCCCTCGTCCAGGAACCCCTGAACTGCGTCATCGCCCTCAGGTCCCTGGGGCTGACCCACCCGGCTCAACTGCAGGGCAAGAAGGTGGGGACCTCCGGCACGCCGGGCGACACGGCGATCCTGGATTCCATCGTCCGGGCCGACGGGGGCGACCCGGCGCGGGTGCAGAACATCAATGTCGGGGAGAATCTCGTCTCCTCCCTGCTCGCGGGGAAGGTGGACGCGATCGTCGGCGGATACTGGAACTGGGAGGCGGTGCAGATCGCTCAGGCGGGTCATCCCGTGACCGTGCTGCACCTGCAGGACTGGGGGGTGCCGATCTACGACGAGCTCGTGGCCATCGCCTCCGAGGAGGGGGTCGCCAGGCGCCCCCAGATGCTCACGGCCTTCGCCGCGGCCCTCGCGCAGGGGACGGCCTGGGCGCGGGCGCACCCCTCGCAGGCCCTGGCCGCGCTGCTGAAGGCGAATCCCAGCCTGTCCCGTCCGCTGGTGCAGCAGAGCCTGGCCGACCTCGCCCCGGCCTGGACCGCCCAGAGTCCTCGTTACGGATACATGAGCGCCGCCGCCTGGCAGTCCTACGCCACCTGGATGCTGAAGGAGCAGCTTCTCACCAGGGCCGTGGACATCTCCGGAGCGATGACGGACCAATTCGTGCCCGCCGGTGGGGGGAGTGCGGCCTGAACGCTGAGGATGTGGTCGACCGGTGGCTCCAGGCGCATGCGACGCGGCTCGCGGAGACCCTGGCCGCCCTGGTGGCCTTCCCCACGCCGAGCCCACCCGGGCGGAACACGGCGCGCGCCCAGGCCTGGGTGGCCGGGCGCCTCAGAGATCTCGGCATGAGCGTCGAGAGCTTCGAGGTCTATCCCGGCGACCCGGACGTGGTGGGGCGCCTGCCCGGCCGCGGCGGGGGGCCTTCGCTCCTGCTGAACGCCCACATCGACGTGGCCGAGGTGGGGGATGCCTCAGCGTGGAAGCACCCGCCCTTTCAATTGACCGTGGACGGGGACCGTGCCTACGGGCGGGGCAGTGCGGACATGAAGGGCGGACTCGCCGCCTGCCTTCTGGCCCTGGAGGCCGTGGTCGCCTCGGGTGTACGCCTGGCGGGAGACGTCCTGTTCGAGTCCGTGATCGGTGAGGAGCAGGGGGAGGCCGGGACGCGCAGCGCCTGTGAGCGCGGCCACCGAGCCGATCTGGCCCTGGTGGCGGACAGCTCCGGCCTCGCGGTGCAGGGTCAGGGCGGTGTCCTCACGGGTTGGATCGAGATCCACAGCCCCGAAACCTTCCACGACGGCATGCGGCGCCGGATGGTTCACGCGGGGGGCGGGGTGCACGGCGCCAGCGCCATCGAAAAGATGACGCGTCTGGTGACGGCGCTCGGCGAACTCGAGCGGCATTGGGCCGTCACCAGGTCCTACCCTGGGTTTCCCCCGGGCTCGACCACGATCAACCCGGCGGTGATCCGCGGCGGCCGCCACCCGGCCTTCGTGGCGGACCACTGCGCCCTCTGGATCACCGTGCACTTCTATCCCGATCGCACCTGGCAGGAGGTCGCCGCCGAGGTGGAGACCCACGTGCGGGCCGCCGCGGCCGCCGACCCCTGGCTGCGGGAGCACCCACCCGCCTTCCGCTGGGGTGGCCGCTCCATGCTCGTCGACGAGGGCGAGGTGTTTGCGCCGGTCCCGCTGGATCCCGAGCACCCGGGGGTGCGCGTGCTGCGGGCCGCTCATGCGGAGGTCACGGGCCGCCCTGCCCAGGT
>JAKAUG010000340.1 GCA_021827805.1 Bacillota bacterium
GAGGCGGCCCGCATCTGGCAGGAGGTGGCCGGCCTCGCCCCGGAGCGCGTCGTGGGGCTCGGGGAGGAGGACAACTTCTGGGCCATGGGAGACACGGGACCCTGCGGTCCGTGCAGCGAGATCCTCTATGATCGGGGGCCGGAGCACCGCTGCGGGGCGGGGACCTGCGGAATCGGGCAGTGCGACTGCGACCGGTGGCTCGAGATCTGGAACCTGGTCTTCATGCAGTTCAACCGGGATGCCGCGGGCGAACTCTCCCCGCTCCCGCGCCCCTCCATCGATACCGGGATGGGCCTGGAGCGGGTCTGTTCGATCCTGCAGGGCGGCTCCTCGAACTACGATACCGATCTCTTCCTGCCGATCATCGCCGCGGTGGAGCACCTGAGCGGCCGCACCTACGACCGTGGGGAGGCGGGCTTCCCTTTTCGTGTGATCGCCGATCACGTGCGGGCCTGCGCGTTCCTGGTGGCAGACGGTGTGCTGCCGAGCAACGAGCACCGGGGCTATGTGCTGCGCCGCATCCTCCGCCGAGCGGCCCTGTTCGGCCGCAGGCTGGGCCTGGAGCGGCCCTTCCTCTGGCAGCTGTGCCCCGCGGTGGCCCAGGCCATGGACGGGGCGTACCCGGAACTCCAGGAGCGGGCCGCGGCCATCGAGCAGGTTGTGCGGGCCGAGGAGGAGCGCTTTGCCGAGACGCTGGAGGGCGGGCTGGAGCTCCTGCAGCGGACGATCGAGGAGACGCGCGCGGCCGGGGGCAGGCACCTCTCGGGTGCGACGGCCTTTCGCCTCTACGATACCTACGGCTTTCCTCTGGACCTGACCCTGGACGTGGCGGAAGAGAGCGGCATGATCGTCGACCAACCTGGGTTCGAACGAGCCTTGGAGGAGCAGCGCCGCAGGGCGCGGCAGGATCGGAGGGAGCGTTCCCGCGGCCAGGGAGGGGCCCTGGACCTGGAGGAGGTGCCCGCCACCACCTTCCTTGGCTATGAGACCCTGGCCGCCGAGGCGGAGATCCTGGCGCTGTTCGCCGCGGGCGAGCGCCGGCCGAACGCGGCGGAGGGCGAGGAGGTGCTGGTCGTCCTGGACCGCACACCCTTCTATGCCGAGGGGGGTGGGCAGGTCGGGGACACCGGCTGGCTGCGCGTCCGGCCGGAGGACGGGGGTGCCGTCCTGGAGATCTCCGATACGCGCCGGGCGGGCCGCGGGGTTTCGGTGCACCTGGCGCGCGTGCGGCGCGGAGCCGTGCACCCCGGGGCCACGGTGCGTGCGGAGGTCGACGCGTCGCGACACCTGGATGTGGCGCGCAACCACACCGCGACGCACCTCCTGCACCGGGCCCTGCGCGAGGTCCTCGGGCACAGCGTGCACCAGGCGGGATCGCTGGTCGCGCCGGGCCGCCTGCGCTTTGACTTCACCAGCGAGCGCCCCGTGACGAGGGCGGAGCTCGCTCGTGTCGAGGAGCTGGTGAACGCCCAGGTCCTGGCGCCGGTCCCCGTGCAGTGGTTCGTCACGGCGCTGGACGACGCGCGGCGCATGGGCGCGATGGCCCTGTTCGGCGAGAAGTACGGCGAGCGGGTGCGCGTCGTGCGCATGGGGGACTGGTCGCTTGAGCTGTGCGGGGGGACGCACCTGGAGAACACGTCCGAGGTCGGGTTGTTCCACCTCCTGAGCGAGGGGGGGATCGGTTCCGGCGTGCGCCGCGTGGAGGCGGTCACCGGCCGCGGCGCCCTCGCCTGGCTGGGGGGCGTCCGCCAGGAGCTTGAGGCCGCCGCCGACGTGTTGCGCGTGCGCCCGGACGAGATCGCCCAGCGCGTGCAGGACCTCAACACGCGGCTGCAGCGCGCCGAGCGGGCCCTGGTCGACCTCCAGCGCCAGCAGGCCCTCGCGCAGGCGGATACCATGCTGCGATCGGCGGCCGAGGTGCCGAGCGCGGCGGGAACCTTCCGCGTGGCGTCGGGCGTGGTCCAGGGAGCCGGCGTCGAGGAACTGCGCGTTCTGGCGGACGAGGTGCGCGCGCGCCTGGGCAGCGGCGGGGTCGTGCTGGCGGGGGCGGGGGAGCGGGTGCAGCTTCTGTGCGCGCTGACCCCGGATCTGGTGCAGCGGGGCCTGCACGCCGGACGGGCGGTGGCGGCGGCCGCCGCCGCCGCGGGTGGTCGGGGTGGCGGCCGGCCCGATCTGGCCCACGCTGGCGTTGCCGACGCGTCCGTGGTCCAGGTGGCCCTGGATGCCGGCGTGGCCGCACTGCGCCAGCAGGCCCAGGCCTAGCGGGAGGGCGAGACGTGCGCCTGTCGCGGCGGCCGGCCGCTTCGTTGGATCCTGAAGGCGGGAGGCCGGCGGCGGCCCTTGGGTCCCTGACCCCCGCCCAGGAGGCCAGGAACCTCGCGATCCTCTGGATCGGTTGCTACCTGACCTCCGCGTCCTGGTCGCTGGTGCTGCCGTTTCTGCCGATCCTGCTGCGCCACCTGGGTGTGGCGCAGGCGCACCTTTCCACCTGGACGGGGCTGTCCTTCTCGGCCGCGTTCGCCACGGCGATCTTCGCCTCGCCGATCTGGGGGGCCTGGGCGGATGCGGTCGGGCGTAAGGTCAACTGCCTGCGCTCGGGGATCACGATCACCGTCGTGCTGG
>JAKAUG010000021.1 GCA_021827805.1 Bacillota bacterium
GCGCCGCTTGGCGCGGCTGCGCAACCAAGTCTTCGGGTTCGTGTTTCAGTTCGCCGGACTGCTTCAGGAGTACTCGGGGGAAGAGAATGTCGCGCTGCCCTTGCTTTATCGAGGGACATCTCCGGCTGAGGCGATCCGCCGTGCGCGAGCGATGCTGGCACAACTTGAAGTGGATCATCTGCGATACCGTCGGCCGAGCCAAATGTCCGGTGGGGAACAGCAACGCGTCGCGCTGGCCAGGGCGATGGTGGGGCATCCGCAGGTGCTCCTGGCGGACGAACCTACGGGGAGTCTGGATGCCGCGGCCGCGGATACGGTGCTCTCCGCGCTGGGTGACGCCAATCGTCGAGGTGTCGCTATCGTCGTGGTTACGCACAACCCTGAGGTGGCCGCACGCTGCAGCACACGGTATGCACTGGTCGCTGGCCGCCTGTACTCTGACGTCCCGCCGATGCGGGTGCGGGAGGACTGATCCCAGCGTGACCGGTCCGAGCCGCGACATACCAGGACAGCGTCCCAGGCATCCTAGTCGCCGGGGGGAAGCACCGCCGCCGGGTAGGAGCCCAGCACCCGTACCATCGCCGAGCGGGCCTCAAGCTCCGCCAACGCATGGAGGCAGTTGGACTCCTCGCGCCCGGCGGCCAATTCGAGGTAGAAGTGGTAGTGCCACTGGCGCGTTCGGCTGGGGCGCGACTCGATCTTCAGCAGGTTGACGCGCCAGAAGGCCAGGCTGCCCAGGGACCAGAACAGCGCCCCAGGGGCGTCGTCCGCCGCCAGGGCCAGCGCCAGCAGCGTGTGCTGCGGGCCGCCGCCTGACGGGATCGCCGGGCCAGGCCGGCCGACGATGAAGAAGCGGGTGGTATTCTGGGGGTCCTCCTGGATTCCGCGGGCGAGAATCGTGAGCCCGTAAAGTTCCGCCGCCCGGGCGGAGGCGATGGCCGCGGCCCCCGCCTCGTCTCCGCTGGACAGAGCCCGTGCGCTTCCGGCCGTGTCGTACACGGCGACCGCCTCGGCCCCCAGTTGGCGCAGGAAGGCTTCGCACTGCGAGAGGGCCTGGGGATGCGAGTACACGCGCCGCACCTGGCGCAGGGACCGGCCCGGCGGTGCGAGCAGGCACTGTTCGACACGCACCGCGACCTCGCCCCGCACGGCCAGGTCGAGTTCCAGGAGGAGGTCATAGGTCTCGGGGATCGTGCCCGCCCGCGAATTCTCAATGGGCAATACGCCCAGTTCAGCCTCGCCGTCCAGGATCGCGTCGCACACGTCGCGCAGGGTGCGACGCGGCAGGGGCTCGACATCTGGTCCCAGCGCCCGGCGGACCGCCTCCTCGCTGAAGGCCCCGAGCTCGCCCTGGAACGCGATCGCTCCGTGCATCACGCCACGCCCTCCCGGACAATCCGCACCATTTTCCGGGGCGCGCCGGGGCCTGTCAATGCCAGGGGGGTGCTGGGCGGGGACGGCGCACGCGGCCGTTGATGGACCGGCGCCCCGCGACGCGCGCAGACAGCGGCCCAAGATCTACCAGCAAGCAGGGACAGGACCGGGGGGAGCGAAAGCAATCCGCATGACGCAGACGGTGCTGGTGGTGGATGACGAGGCGCACATCCGGGAGCTTGTCAGGCTGTATCTGAGCGGCGAGGGCTTCCGCGTGGTGGAGGTCGTGGATGGGGCGGCCGGTCTGGCACGCGCCATGGCCCCCGACATCGATCTGGTGGTGCTGGACCTGCTCTTGCCGCACAAGGACGGCTGGGAGGTGTGCCGGGAGTTGCGCGGCGCGCGGCCCCGGCTGCCCATCCTCATCCTCACAGCCCGCAGCGAGGAGGAGGACGTCGTGCGCGGCCTGGAGCTTGGCGCCGACGATTACCTGGCCAAGCCCTTCGGTCCGCGGGAACTCGCCGCGCGGGTGCGCGCCCTGCTGCGCCGCGCGCAGGGAGAGACCCAGGAGCCGAACCGCCTGCGCTTTCAGGATTTCAGCTTGGACCAGACCGCCCGCGAGCTTGTGGTGCGCGGCCGACCGGTCCCGTGCCCGGCCAAGGAGTTCGACCTCCTCTGGTTGCTGGCCTCCAGTCCCCGGCGGGTCTTCTCCCGCGAGCAGTTGCTCGCCACCCTCTGGGGCAGGGCCGAATACATCGAGCCCCGCACGGTGGATGTGCATGTTCACCGCCTGCGTGAGAAGGTGGAACCGGACCCCGCGCTCCCGAGATACCTGCGGACCGTGTGGGGGGTTGGGTACAAGTTCGAGCCCGGAGGACGAGACACCGCGCCATGACGGTACGGCAACGGCTGGGGAGGGTGCCGCTGGGGGGCAAGCTGTTCGCGGCCTTTGCCCTGGTGGCCGTGGTGGCGCCAGTGCTGGCGGCCGGGATCGGGCAGCGGCTCCTCGTTGCCGCCACCGTTGCCCAGACCCACCGCCAGTTGGAGCGTACCGCCGCCGGGATCGCCGTGGACCTCAGGCGTTCGGACGTGCTGAACCAGGCCGAGGTCGCGGCGGCGGGCAGCGCGGTCCGCGTCCGGCTGCGCACCCTGGCCGCGGTGGCCGCCGACGCCGCACAGGCGACGGTGGCCGTCGTGGACACCAGGGGCGACCTTGAGGTCGCCGCGTATCGGGG
>JAKAUG010000378.1 GCA_021827805.1 Bacillota bacterium
CCCTCTGCCGTTCCAGGTTGCCCGCCTCAGCCTGTTTCTCGGCAGGACACCCGAGCGTCGACCGCACACTGCTCCGTGGCTGCGTCCTTGCGCGGAGAAGCGCGTCAACTTCCGCGCCGCAAACCGGCGTTGCCTGCTGGGCAGCCGGGCCATCGCGTGCAGTCGTCCGGCGGCCTCCCAACCGTGAAGAGTGCGGAGGGAGATGCCAAGGCGCTTTGCCGCCTGCCCAGTCGAAAGCTCCCGTTTGGTCTCCGTGTTCTCCGTGCCCCACCCATGGCAGGGGATGTCAAGCCCGAAAGGCAGCTCCGCATACCAGACAGCCGGACCGGTCAACGCTACGTCACATACGCCAAGGGGGTTGAGGTATGCGGGAGAGACCCGGCGGGCAGGACGACCAGGAACCGGGGGCCGGAGACCGTCTCCGCACCGTGCGCACCGACTTGGCGATCGAGCAACTGCTGGCCCGCGAGGGCGGGACGCGCCTGGCGGGCGTCAGGGTCCAGACGCGGCGCCACGGGGAGGTGGATGTCTGCCACGTCGAGGTCCTCGACGAGGAGGGCGAGCAGACGGTGGGCAAGCCCAAGGGCCACTATGTGACCCTGGACGCCGCGGGACTGCGCCAGAGGAACACCGCGGTGCAGGAGCTCACGGCCCGGCTCCTGGCCGATGTTCTGCGGGAACTCCTGAAGCTGGGACCCAAAGGCAAGGTCTTCGTGGTGGGTCTGGGCAACTGGCACGCCACACCCGATGCCCTCGGTCCGAAGGTGGTCGGCGAGTTGCTCGTCACGCGCCACCTGGAGGGCCAGGTGCCCGCCGACCTGGCCGGCGACCTGCGCTCGCTGGCCGCCATGGCCCCAGGGGTGCTGGGCATCACCGGTATCGAGACCGGGGAGATCGTGCGGGGCGTGGTCGACCGCGTGAAGCCCGATGTGGTCATCGCGGTCGACGCTCTGGCGTCGCGCAGCATCGACCGCATCCTGCGCACGATCCAGGTGGCCGACACAGGCATCCAGCCTGGTTCCGGCGTGGGCAACCACCGCGCCGGCCTGAACCGGGAGTCCCTCGGCGTGCCCGTCGTGGCCGTCGGGGTGCCCACGGTGGTGCATGCCGCCACGATCGCCTCGGACACGATCGACCTGCTGGCCGCGCGCATGAAGGACAACCCCGCCTATCAGGGGTTGGCCGCTGTCACCAGGGAGGAACGGCACCGCCTGATGGCCGAGGTCCTCGCCTCCGCGGTGGGGGAGCTGATGGTTACGCCCAAGGAGATCGACGCCCTGGTGGACGACCTGGCCAAGGTGATCGCCGCTGGGATCAACGCCGCCGTGCACCCCAAGATCGCGCAGCAGCCGACGCTCTTCTAGCGGATCTGTGCCGCCGCCACGGGCGGAGCCATGCCGGACAGCTGGCGCGCGGGCGTCCCCGCTGTGGCGGCGCCGCATCTCGCCGGCAGATGGTGGCTCCGCCCGGGCGCGGGGCCGACGTCGGCGCCG
The DNA here is from genome assembly GCA_021827805.1 of Bacillota bacterium. Taxonomy (GTDB): domain Bacteria; phylum Bacillota; class Sulfobacillia; order RBS10-35; family JAJYVN01; genus JAJZWQ01. The sequence continues at coordinate 1,494 of JAKAUG010000378.1, forward strand.
CCCTGTTCTCCCAGCACGGCACGGTGAAGGCCACCCTCTGCCACCTGGTGGACGTGTCCGACGACGGTCGCACCCACGAGGAACCGCGGAGTCTCCCGCGGTTCCGGGTGCACAACACCCTGCTGGAACTGTGCGCCCAGGGCAAGATGCGCAGGATGCGGCTCGGTCGCCTGTTCGTCCACCTGAGCTGGATGCGGCGGTGCGCGGCACCCAGATCCGCCGTCGACGACCGGCTGGCGCAGTGGGAGCCACCGCCGCTGGAACTCGATGCTCTGGTGGATGTCCTGCTCGCCATCATCCGGCTGAGGGCCGAGCACCCCGAAGACGCCATGCAAGAGTTGCGCGCCCGCGGGCGCACTCTGACGCTGGAGCAGGTCCGCCGGGTGTTCGATCGCCATGGCCTGGGTAACAAGAACCACTCAGCCTGGCGCTGATCGCCGAGCTACGCGGGAAGGTGCTCACGCTGCAAGTCGCCAGCCAGCAGGCGTTGCACGCGCTGGGCGAGGTCCGTGCCGCCGCCGAGACCGCGGGCGGACCCTGTCCGGGCCGTGGGGGCCGGATGCTGGTGCAGAAGTCGGTACCGCAGCGCATGGTCACGCTTGCCCACGGCCCCGTCTGCGCCCGGGGGACCGTGCTGGCCCGCGCGAGCGGCGCAGGGGGGCCTCCGGGGCCCGCTGCCCCGCACATTGGTCACGCGCCGGTCCATACGGACGCGCGTTGCAGCTCCATCAGGTCGTCCACCCGCTCCGTGCTTGGCTCTGTCCCTTGTCGTGAAGGTGAAGCCGCTGCTGCGCGATCTGCCACACTTCGGGAAGCACCTGGGACAGCGGCGGGAGCTCCCACGGTTCATCCGTGTGGTGGAACGCGGGGTTGACGGGCGGTTGTGCAATCCAGGCCCGGTCCCGGATGTTGCGCGAGAACCACAAACATGCAAGACGCATGATCTCCCGCGTCGTGCGGTCACGCAGCAAGAACAAGTCCTCCGTCGCGGGCTGGGACACGGTGCGCGGCTCGTCACGGCATCCATCTGCCCCATCTCCATGTCCGGTGCGAGCGTGCGGGCGCCGCAACGTGTCATGGGCCGTCCCGACCCTGAGCACCTGTCCGCAGGATA
>JAKAUG010000255.1 GCA_021827805.1 Bacillota bacterium
CCAGCGCCCACACCCCCGCCCACACACGGAACCCGCGATCCAGGTGGGCGAGGACGCCGTCCAGGGATGTCAGCAAGCCGAGGGCCAGCAGGGGCGCGCCCATGACAAACGCGGCGTGGCTGGGCGCGAGCGGCCCGCCCGCGAGCTCAGACAGGCCGAATCCCGCGGCCAGGGCGCACGCCAGGGCGCCGGTCCAGCTCCCCGGCAGGCCAAGTCGCCACTGGCGCGCCAGGAAGGGAAAGGCGAGGACGAGCAGCAGGTAGTCCTGGTTGTATGCGAACGTCGTGGTGGCCAGGGTGAGGGCGGCGGCGACCGCCAGGTCGCGCTCCGGCGTGGAGCGGCGATGGCGCCACGCACGCACGGCCAGGGTCAGCAGCGCGGCATCCAGCACGGCCGCGGCGATCCCGCCCATCCGCCCCCCAACGAGCTCACTTGCGGCCTGCAGGACGCTGAGCGTGTCCCAGGGTTCGATCGCCGCCGCCTGGGCGTGCGGCAGGGTCACCAGCAGCCAGTGGGTCACATCGGCGGGGTGGACCAGGCAGGCGGCGCCCAGCGCCACGCACCCGGCCGCCAGACCCCCAAGGGCCCGGCGCTGCCCGCGGGCCACGGCCGCGAAGACCAGGTACGCGCCGACCCCCAGGACGAGATGCACATCCAGAGTGGCCAGGGACAGGACGGCACCGCCGAGGAAGGCGCGGCCCCGCTCCATGCAGAGCCAACCCACGGCGATGGCCGTCACGACGATGATGTCCGTCTGTCCCAGCCACAGCGTGAGATCGAACGGCTGAAAGGCCATCAGGAGTGCACTGCCGACCAGAACCGACCGCCACCCGAGACGGATGCCGCCAAGCCGCAGCAACAGCGGCACCAGGGTGCCGGACAGCACGAGGTTCAGGCCAAGCCACAGCAGGCGGGCCGGCAGGAACGGGAGGGCACCGAGTGGGGCCAGCCACTCGGCCAGCACCAGCGGGCTGAGGAACGGCCCCGGCGTCGGCCCGGTGGGCAGGGGGGCGACCTTGGCCAGTGCGGATGGCAGGTAGGGGTCCAGTCCCGCGCGCGTGGCCCTGGCGGCGGCCCAGAAGGTCCAGAAATCACCCGCCGCGCCCACGTGCCGCCAGAGTTCATACAGGAAGCCGCACGCAATCAGTGCCCCCAGGATCAGTGGGGGCGTCCGGGACGCCAGCGCGCGGAGACGAACCTGCATGAGCGTCCCTCCCCCGTGGCCGCTTCCACCCTGCGCCCCCCCCATCCTGCGCGCGCGGGGATGACGGGCTGCTGACGCGTGCAGGGGCCGCGGGTTGAACCCCTGGGTCGCAGACGCGGTAGATGGAGAGAAGGAGGCCAGGGAGCTTGGATGAGGCCTGGGCGGTCGAGCGCATGCGCCAGGGGGGGCTCGATGGTCTGGAGTGGCTCTACGCGCGCCACCACCGTGCGATCTACCTGTTCTCTGGCCGCCAGCTTGGCGACTGGCACCTGGCTGAAGACGCGGCGCAGGACACCTTCCTGCGCGCCTTCCGCTACTCTTCCTCGTTCCGGCGCGGGGCGTCGGTGCGGCCCTGGCTCTTTGGAATCGCGTACCGCGTCTGCCGGGATGCCTATCGCCAGAGGCGGCAGGCGGGGGGGCCTGAGGACCTCCCCGAACCTCATCAGGAGGTCCCACGGCCCGGGGAACTGTCGGAACTCGAACGGGCTCTTGAGCGGGCTCTGGCCTCCCTGCCCGAGGTGCAACGGGCCGCCTTCCTGCTGCACCGGGTCGAGGAGCGCTCGCTGCGCGAGGTCGCCGCGATCCTGGAGTGTCCCGTGGGTACGGTGAAATCTCGAGTCCACCATGCGACGCGTCGCCTGTGGACGGCACTGGGCGATTTCGTGGAGGGGGAGGCGCCATGGCAGAGTTAAGCCTGGGACGTGCGCTGGCGCGACTGATGCGGGACGCGGATGCGGCCAGGGTTGTGCCGTCCCGCTGGCCGATGGTCGAGGCTGCCGCGCGCCAGTTTTCGCCGTGCATCCAGCCGCGCCTGGGCAGTGTGCTTTTCTTCCATGCCAAGGCCCGCCTGGAGGCCCTCGGGCAACGGGAACGGAGGGATCGGCGTGTTGGATGAGATTCGCCGCCAGTTGGTCCAGGTCCAGGACCCGAGCGAGGTGTTGATCTGGTGCGTCCGCCTGGTCGAATGCCCTGGCAGCACCCTGGAGGACCACCTGCTGGCCAGGGAACGCGGGCAGGCCGCTGTCGCGGAGCTGCCCGACGACGTCGAGGCCCAGCATTCCTGGGGATACATCCTGGAACAGTTGGGCTGCGCCTACATCGATCTGGCGGCCCAGGTATACCGCCGGGCGGGCGAGCGGTTGGGCACGCGTCGGCTGTGGGGGCAGTATGTCCTGGCGCAGTCGCGCCTCCTGCGGCAGGACCAGGCGGTCGAGGTCCTGCAGGCGGAGATCCGGCGCCGGGGCGGGGACCGCGACCTGGAGGCGGTCCTGATCGAGGCCCTCAAGGAGGCCGGGCAGGCGGCCGACGCCTTGGAGGCCGTGGAGGCGGCCCTGCTCGCCGCACCGCAGGACCCCTGGCTGCATAACGTCCACGGAGACATCCTGGCCCGACTGGGAGATCG
>JAKAUG010000370.1 GCA_021827805.1 Bacillota bacterium
CTCCTCGTAGCCGATGTATCCGGGGGGCGCGCCGAGCAGTCGGCTCACGGTGTGCCGCTCGGTGTATTCGGACATGTCGATGGTGACGGTGGCGTCCTCGTCCCCGAAGAGGGCCTCGGCCAGGGCCTTGGCGAGCTCGGACTTGCCGACCCCAGTGGGACCCAGGAACACGAAGCTGCCGATGGGTCGGCGCGGGTCCTTCAGGCCGGCCCGGGCGCGGCGGATCGCCCGCGCCACGGCGCGGACCGCCTCGTCCTGATCGAAGTAGCGGGCGTGGATGGCCTGCTCCAGGTTGAGCAGGCGCTCAGACTCCCCCTGGGCCAGCTTGCGCACGGGGATCCCGGTCCAATCGGCGATGATCTGGGCCACCTCTTCGGAGCTGATCGTCAGGCGCTGGGTGACCTGCTGCTGGTGCCACTGCTCCTTGGCGTGTTCCAGCTCGGTCTGGACCTTCTGCTCCACGTCCCGCAGGTTGGCGGCCTTCTCATACTCCTGGGCCTCGACCGCCGCCTCCTTGGCCTTCTTGGTCTGTTCCAGGCGGTCCTCGATCTCGCGCAGCGCCGGCGGAACCACAAAGGCCTGCAGCCGGGCCCGCGAGGCCGCCTCGTCGATCACGTCGATGGCCTTGTCTGGCAGGAAGCGGTCGGACACGTATCGGTCGGCAAGCCGCGCCGCCGCCGTGATGGCCTCATCGGTGATCACGACCCGGTGGTGCGCCTCGTAGCGGTCGCGCAGCCCCTTGAGGATGGCGATCGTGTCCTCCACGTTGGGCTCGTTGACCACAATGGGCTGGAAGCGCCGCTCCAGGGCGGCGTCCTTCTCCACATGCTTGCGGTACTCGTCCAGGGTCGTGGCCCCGATCGTCTGCAGCTCGCCCCGCGCCAGGGCCGGCTTGAGGATGTTCGCCGCGTCAATGGCCCCCTCCGCCGCGCCGGCCCCGATGATCGTATGCATCTCGTCGATGAACAGCACCACATTGCCCGCGCGCCGGATCTCCTCCATGACCTTCTTGAGACGGTCCTCGAACTCCCCGCGGTACTTGCTGCCGGCCACCATGGCCCCCAGGTCCAGCGCGACCACACGGCGGTCCTTGAGGATTTCGGGCACGCTTCCGTCGGAGATGCGCTGGGCCAGACCTTCGACGATGGCGGTCTTGCCCACCCCCGGTTCGCCGATGAGCACCGGGTTGTTCTTGGTGCGGCGCGAGAGGATCTGGATGACCCGCTGGATCTCCTTGTCGCGGCCGATGACCGGGTCGAGCTTGCCCTCCTCGGCCTGGCTGGTCAGATCACGGCCGAAGTTGTCCAGCACCGGGGTGTTCGTCTTGCCTCGCCGCGCCGCGGGCCGCACGGGCTGCACAGCCTGTCCTCCGGCCGCGGTGCCGACCAGCTTCATCACCTCGCGCCGCACACGCTCCAGGTCCGCGCCCATGTTCTCGAGCAGGCGGGCCGCGGTGCACTCGCCCTCCCGAATGAGTCCCAGCAGCAGGTGCTCGGTCCCGACGTAGGAATGACCGAGCGCCCGCGCCTCCTCGAGCGCGAGCTCCATGATGACCTTCTTGCCGCGCGGGGTGTACTGCGGCTCACCCGTGGGCGGTGAGGTACCCCGGCCCAGGCTCTTCTCGATCTCGGAACGGACCTGCTCCAGATCGATGCCCAGGTTCTTCAGGGCACGTGCGGCCACCCCGCCCTCCTCACGCAGAAGACCCAGCAGGAGGTGCTCCGTGCTCACGTAGCTGTAGTTCAACCGGCGGGCCTCCTCCTGCGCCAGGAGGATGACGCGCTGGGCGCGGTCCGAGTAACGTCCGAACATTTGCGGTACCCCCTTCGCGGCGCGCCTGCGCGCGCCCTGGATCGCGGTCGGACGCCCGGTCTCCCCGAACGCCCCGGGTCCGGGAGGCTCACCCCTCCGCCGGGGTCCCGTCCTCCGCCCCACCGACGCCCTCGTCGGACACCGGGTCTGGAGCCAGGGCGCGGTCCAGCAGCCTGCGCATGCGCTCCGCACGCCGCAGATCCCTGCCTCCGGGCGATGCCTCCCCGTCCTGGCGCTGCAGGAAGCCTGTGCGCGTCAGCACCAGCAGCTCCGCCCAGCGATCGGGCCGCAGGGGGGGCAGAAGGTGCAGATCCGAACCCAGGCGCAGGTCGCTCAACAGTTGCATCGCCTCCGCGGAGGTGAGCAGCCGGGCATTGCTCAACAGCCCGTATGCGCGCCACACGCGGTCCTCCAGCTGGGGCCTGCGCTCGGCCAGAAGCGCCTCGCGGGCGCTGCGCTCCCGCGCAACGATCTCCCGCGCCACAGCCTCCAGGTGGGAGGCCAGATCAGCCTCGGAGGTTCCCAGGCTGGTCTGGTTGCTCACCTGGAACAGGTTGCCCGCCGCCGTGCTCCCCTCTCCGTACAGCCCGCGGGCCACGACCCCCACCTTCCCGAGCTCGGAGAGCAGGGGGCCAATGCGCCCGGTCCAGTACAGCGCCGGCAGGTGGAGCATCACGGAGGCACGCAGCGCCGTCCCCACGTTCGTCGGGCAGGTGGTCAGATACCCGAGTTCCGGGGAGAAGGCCCACTCGCAGTGGGATTCCAGTGCGTAATCCAAACGGCTCGCCAGTTCC
>JAKAUG010000180.1 GCA_021827805.1 Bacillota bacterium
CCGCGGCCGCGGCGGAGGGAGGGCCCCGCCCTTCCTCCCTCCTATGGCTCCTGGACGGTGGAGCCCTGGCGCTCTTCGTCGGGTGCCGCGCCAGAGACATCCCAGCGCGACGCCTGGGCTGGACCAAGGTGGGGGATGGTGCGCAGCCCGCCCCAGGCCAGCCGGGCAGCGGCACGTGGCGCGGCCCGCCAGTTGCGGGTGCGCGCCGCCTTGAATGCCTGGCTCGTGGCCTCATAGAGCGGCAGCGTTCCCTGGCCCGAGACCTCGAGCGCTCCCGCCCGCAGCGCCACTCGCAGGTCAGCCCCGTCGTCGAGCCCAGTGCGGCCGTGCCCCACCTCACCAGGGAAGTGGGCATCGCTGCCTCCGGTGGGGAAAAGCCCCGGCCGCCGCCGCCGCGCCTGGGCCCAGAGCTCGCGGGCCTGTGGATTGGCCTGGGGGAAGCGGCTCCACTCCGCGCGGGCGTTGAAGATCTCCACCCCGTCCATGGCCGCGAGCGCCTCTGGATCCACCACCCGCCAGCTGCGCGTGGGATGGGCCAGCACGGCCACGCCGCCCTGGGCGTGGATGGCCTCGAGCACCTCGCGCCATGGCCAGCGCGGGGCCTTGCTGAGGCGGATCTCCTCCCGCAGAAACAGCCCCAACACGTGGCCGGTGTCGGTCGAATACTCCGCCCCGATGATGACCGCAAGTGGTGTGCCTTCGGCGGCCCGAGCCGTCTCCCGCGCCCCGGCCACCGTCATGTGGTCGGTCACGGCGATCCCATCCAGGCCCACGCGCAGGGCGGCCGCCACCAGGGCCCGCGGCTGGGTGGGGGAGTCGGCGGAGTGATGGGTGTGGGTATGCAGGTCGACCCACCGCATCAGGGCTGGGCCTCGCCCGAGGCGCGCCGCCGCAGTTGACCCCAGAGGTAGGTGACGGCCGGCCGGGCGTCGTCGCGAGCCCAGACGGCATCCGTGGACGGCTTGCCGCGCAGTTCGCTCAGGTAGGCGGCCGGTCCCAAGCCCGCCGCCCGTGCCGCGAGGAAGTCCTTGACCGTGTAGCGGAGCCGCACGCCCCGGCGGTAGGCCGGCTCCGCGGGCCTGGGGCCCGTGAGCGCCTGGTAGGCAAGCCAGGGGAAGTCGGCGCCGGCGGCCACCGCCAGCGGCAGCGTGCCCCAAAAGCGCGGGTTGACCTCGAGCAGACGGAAGTTGCCGCCCGCATCCTGCTTCCACTCGACCATGGCCGGCCCCACCAGTTCCAGGGCCTGGAGGAGTGCGAGGCTCATCCTGGCCACCCGCGGCTCTTCGGAGCTGACCGCCATGGAGCTCGGACCCCCGCCGGGTGGATACTCGCGCAGGCGGCGGTGCACAAACGGCGACAGCGGCTCGGTGGGGGAGAGCAGCACCGTGGAGCAGCCGAGTCCCGGCCCAGGCAGGTACTCCTGGATGAGCGGCTCGGGCTGCCGCGAGGCCATCTCCTCCCAGGCCGCGCGCAGGGCCGCGGCGTCCCGCACGACGCGGTAGCGTTGGGCTGGCGAGAGCCCGAGGGCCTCGCCACAGCGGTATTTGACCACCGCCGGCAGCGGTACCGCATCCTCCAACCGATACTGTCGCGGCGTGGGCAGGCCGAGGGACTGGGCCAGGCGGTGCACCTGCTCCTTGTCCCCGGCTCGAGCCAGCGCGTCGGGTGGGGGCACCAGCGCGCGCAGGCGGCCCTCCCAGAGCGGACGGTGTTCGGCGAACCAGCGCACGGTGTCCAGGGCGACGGGAAAGACCGGCCGATCCGGTGCCCAGCGGCAAAGCCAGGCGGCGAAGGCTGGAGGATCGACCCAGGGGTCGGGCATTTCCAGGCGCAGGCGCGCCCAGCGGGAGGCAAAACCCATCACACCGCGGTCGCGTCGGTCGCGACGTTCGGCCGCGCCCACCTCCAGGCCGCGCCGCCCCAGCGAGCGGATGACGGTCAGGGCGGTGACGTAGCGGGCGTCCAGGACCAGCGCGTCCAGTCCATCACCCCCCGGGATCCCGCCGCGATTATCCCTCGCCGTGCCTCGGACGGACAAGTTCTGTCGTTCAGGGAGCGGAGCACGACTCGTCCGCAGCGCGCATAGCGTGGACGAGGTGGCGGTCCAAGTCGCAAGAAGGAGGGAGGCTGGCGCTGGCCAGCCGCAAAGGGTGCCGGAGTGGTTGGATCCCATGGTCCCGTCACTGGAGCAGGCCCTGGTGGTCGTGCTGGGAGCCGCGGTCGCCGCTGTGAGCAGCGCGCTGCGACGGTGGTTGTTGGCCAAGCACATGGAGACCCTGATGTCCACCGCGATGTCCGTCGTGCGGGCCGCGGGCGCAAGCCCGGACGTCAAGGTCCTGGATGATGAGGTCATCAGGGCGTTGGCCGCCTGGCTCACGCGGCACGGGCACGCAACCAGCGCCGACGCGGTGAAGCAACTCCTGGAGGCCGTGGCGAAGCAGGCGCAGCGCGACATTGCTGGCAGGCCCAAGAGTCCCGCGGCGTGAGCTGGCTGGACTGGGAGGGGTGGCGCCCCCGCGAAAATGTTCGCAGGTGGTTGCGGGCTCCGCCGAGGCAGATTAGGCGGGCAGGAGGTGAGCAGACATGGCCACGGGACAGCAAA
>JAKAUG010000013.1 GCA_021827805.1 Bacillota bacterium
CCGATCTGGAACGCCGCGCGACCGTCCGCACCTCGGCGATCTCGGTCGCGGCGCGCCCGGGTTGGTCGGGCAGAAGACGCTCGGCCAGGTCGGCCTTGAGGGCGATGACGGACAGCGAATGGCCAAGCAGGTCGTGGATGTCCCGCGCGATGCGCAGCCGCTCATCGCCGGTGGCCAGGCGCGCGACCTCCTCCTGGGCCATGCGCAGCTGGCGGCCGGACCAGACCAGGCGGCTGAGACTGACCATCATCAGGCCGACCATCGCCGTGGTGATCCCCAGGCCGAGCATCTCCGGATAGGCGTGGGCCCAGGCCAGCTGGACCGCGCAGACGGCCGCCGTCAGGAGCACGCCAACCAGGGCTGACCAGACCGGCTTCATGCGCCCGCCTGTGGCCGCGACATAGACGAACAGGCCCGCCCAGTTCTCCCCGAAGAGGGCGGTCAGGACGACGGCGAGCGCGAACTGGACGATCCAGCCTTTCAGGATGTGCCGAGGATCCTCGCCGCCCAGCGGGCGCCGCGAGGACCACACGTAGACGGCCACAAAGAGGGCCAGGCCGGCCGCGCCCACCAGGCGGCGGCCCGTGCCCAGGCCCGGATGAAACAGGGTGACGACGGGGTAGATCAGGTACACCAGCCAGACCAGGGCATACGCCTGCCCGCCGCTCCAAGAGGACGGCTCCCTACGCATACTCCCGCGCCTCGTCCCGGCGATAGGCTCGCATCGCGCCGAACCCGAAGATCACCGTGTACAGCGCCAGGACGCCAACGTTGTTCCAGCCGATCCCCTGGCCCGCGACGGCGTTCCAGCCAATGGAGGCGAAGTGGTAGGAGGGGAGGATGCGCACCATGACCCGCATGGTGTGGGGCATGATCTGATAGGGGAACCACATGCCCCCAAGGATGGAGAGGCCGAAGTAGACGATCATCATGCCGCCCTGGGCCGACTGCGGGTCCAGCGCGTATCCCATCAGGATCCCGAGGGCCGCAAACGGGATGGTGCCGATCCAGGTGCCGAGGACGAACACGACCCAGTCGCCCCCCGACATACGCACATGGTGGACCAGGACCCCGAGCAGGGAGACCAGCAGCAGGGCGGGGAGCGCGACGCAGATGGCCGTGGCCACCTTGCCGAGCACATAGGCCATGGACCCCAGGGGCGTGACGCGCAACTGGCGGCACCGGCCCCCGGCGCGCTCGGTGGCCAGGGCCACGCTGTTGCTGTTCATGGCGGCGCCGTAGGCCGCCATCAAGGCCATGTAGATGGCGTTGAAGTTGTAGCCGGCACCGGAGGCCTCCCTGCCATACAGCATGGTGAACAGCAGGTAGAAGCCCGCGGGGAAGCCCAGCGTGAACATCAGGTAGCGCCCGTTGCGCAGCGTGCGCCGCACCTCAAGCCAGAGATCACTGCCAAAGCCGTTCATCCCGCCGCCTCCTCGGTGTTCACCAGCGCCAGGAAGGCCTCTTCGAGGTCCGCGCCGCCGATCTCCAGGCCCCGGAACGGCATGCCTCCCACCACGGCGGCGCGGACTGTGGCGTCGGAGTCCGAGGACACCAGACGCACCAGGTCGCCCTGGATATCGACCTTGGTGACGCCGTCCAGGGCGCCAAGCCGGCTCCGGTCAGGGTCTGGGCTGTGGAAGGTGACGATCCGGCCGCCGCCACCGGCCTTGATGCTGGCGGCACTGCCGTCGGCGACGATCCGGCCCTTCTGCATCACGATGATGCGATCGGCGATGGCGTCCGCCTCTTCGAGGTAGTGGGTGGCGAACAGCACCGTCCGCCCGCTGGCGGCGAAGGTGTGGATGGAGGCCCAGAAGCGCCGTCGGGTGTCCACATCGAAGCCGGTCGTGGGTTCATCCAGGAACAGCAATTCCGGGTTGCCGGCGATCGCCATGGCGAAGCGCAGGCGCTGGACCTGCCCGCCGGACAGGCGCTCCACCGGCCGGCTGGCGAACTCGGCGCAGCCCGAAGCCTGAAGCAGTTCGTCGAGGCCCGTGGGGCGGGGATAGAGGCCCCGCACGAAATCGATGAGTTCTCGCGCCTGCAGGCCCGGCGGCAGGCCGCTGGACTGGAGCATCGCCCCGACCCTACCGGTCCGCACCGCCTGCTCCGCGCGTCCACCGAAGATCTCCACCGCACCCGCGTCCGGCTCCCGAAGCCCCAGCATCAGCGACACCGAGGTGGACTTGCCGGCGCCGTTGGGCCCGAGCAGTGCGACGACCTCGCCCTTCGGGATCGAGAAGCTGACCCCGTTGAGCGCGTGGACCGTCCCGAAGCGCTTGCTGACCCCCGAGAACCGCACCGCAACGTCGGCCAAGGAGGCACCCCTCCCGCGGCGGGATCCCGCCCGCCACGGTTTCAGGGTACGGGGGGTACGGGGGGTGCGGGGCGGTCACAAGTGACGGCTCTCGTGAATGCGGGGTGACAATTGTCAGGTCAGAGACCGAGGGCAGACGTCGCTCCGGTAGCACCGCCGTCCACGTGCGTCATGACCCACACGGTGCAGGAACGGTCGGGGTCCGACGAGGAAGAGACATCGCGCGCCAGATCGGCACCGAGCTTGGTGCTGACCCCTGGTTCTGGACCCGCACCGCGTCCA
>JAKAUG010000476.1 GCA_021827805.1 Bacillota bacterium
GTCCTCCGCCACGATCTCGGGGATGCGCCAGTCCACATCCCCCTCCCCACGGATGCGCACGGGAATCCCTTTGCCGTCGGGGCCCACCATCTGCACCTCGATGACGCCCTTGGTCCCGATGAGCCTGTTCATCTCGGGCCAGCGGCGGTCCCGTCCGGTGAGCAGCACGGCCTGCACGCCGTTGGCGTAAGCGATCCAGGCCATTCCCTGCTCCTCGATGGGCACACCGAAGGTCTTGGGCGCCCGGCCCACGTCCGCCTGTCCCATCACCCAGCGGGCCGGGGACTCGTCATTGTAGAAGTGGAACATGTCGAGCCAGTGGGTGCCCCAGTCGAAGAGGTTGGGGCAGGTCCCCTCGATCTGCAGGAGCTCGCCGATGGCGCCAGAGCGCACAAGCCGCCGCGCGGCGCGAAACTGGGACTCAAATCTCCGCTGGTGGGTGTAGATGATCGCGGTACCGGCGCGCTCCACCGCCTCCGCCATGGTCCGGGCCTGGGCCCAGGTGGGCGCCATGGGCTTCTCACAGTGGATGGCCCGCACGCCGGCCTCAATGGCCGCGAGCACCATCGGGGCGTGCAGCGCGGGCCAGGTGCAGATGGACACCGCGTCCAGCTTGGCCTCGGCCAGCATCTGCCGGTAGTCGGTGAACTGCTGCGCCGGAGCCGCGGGGTCCTGGTACTGCTCCGCGAAGGCCGCCGCGTTGTCCGCCACGATGTCCGCCACGGCCGCCAGCTGGCACTGGCCGGTGGCCGCCCAAGCGCGCCAGTGCTCGTGCCCGCGCGCAGCCCCCGTGCGTCCGGCGCCACGCGCCCCGCAACCAATGATCCCCACCCTGTACATCGCCATGCCTCCCATGCCGCGCATGCGGCGAGCAAGCTTTGTCCACGGCACGGACCGTTCCTGCCGCGCCGCGCGTGCGCCAGGCTCAGATGTAGTTCAGGCCGTCGTTGCGGGGCAGTTCAAGCCCGCCGGGCCCGAGCAGACGCTCGGTGAGGGCCGCGGCAGCATCGGCCTCCTCCCCGCTGCCCAGCGGCGCGGCGGGCAGGGAGGGGTCCGGGTCCCAGGGGTGCAGGGGCGGGAAGGCGCAGGCGCGCAGGATGCGGCCCGTGCCCTGCTGGTGCTGGATCTCGGCGCGCAGGCCCGCCGCCTCCAGGTAGCGCCGCAGATCCACGTCCCCAGGCCGCACGCGCAGTTCGGCCAGGGCAGCCCCGCGCAATTCCATGGCCTGTACCAGGGCCGCCAGGACTCCCAGGCGCTCACCCCCGAACTCGTCGACCGGCAGAACCCCCACGTCCCCCTCCCGTCGCGGCCGCCCAAGCAGCAGGTAGGCCACGGGCTCCTCCCCGTCCACGGCCACCAGGCTCCCCATGCCCTGAAGGGGTCCCGGCTCCCGGACCGGGGGCAGATAACCCTTGGCGGGAGCCAGAAGGCTCCAGTCCTCGGCGCTGCGCAGGTAGCGATACGGCTCCACCGCCTGCAGCCCGGCCAGCTCGTCCACGCCCCGGGGCACTCGGGTTCCCAGCCGCGGCAGGGGCAGATCCTCAAGGGCCTGCCGAGGCACCCGGTAGCGCAGCAGCACGCCAAAGGGCCGCGCGCCAAGGCTCTGGTAAAGCCGCCGGTGACCGGAGATCAGCAGGAGATCCGCCTCGGCCGCCACGAGCCGGGGTAGGAGATCCGCAAGCAGGGCACCGGCGAGGCCCCGGTTGCGGTATTCCGGCAGGGTGCAGACGGCCCCGATGTGCGCCACGCCGAGGGTCCGCTCACCTGCCTGCACCCGGCCGAGCCAGACCCCGACATGGGAAACCACGCGGTCCCCGTCCCAGAAGGTGCGGAGCCACTCCCCGTTGGAGGGCGCAAAGAGGGTGGGAAACACGGGGCCCATATGCCGCGTCTCGGGTGCGAAGATCGCGTCACAGAGAGCCACCACCGCGGCCAGTTCCATCGCCGTCGTACCGCGCGGTCCATGCAGACCCAGCATAGATCGTCCCCCCGCTGCGGGGATTGGCCGCGCGGGTCGGACCTCCTGGGGCTGGTCGTCACTCCTGATACTGATCCCACCACATGACATGAATACAGACTCGGTGTCATGAGGGATGTTCCAGACGCCACCCTCCGCTTCTGAGCAGAGTCGCCAGCAGCAGCGTGAACGCCAAGCCATCCCCGAGGAGTACAGCACTGGGCGCAATGCCAACCAACCTGCCAGCGCCAGCAGCCAGTTCCGTGGCCGCCGCAACCGAAGTGCTGCTTAGGATAGACTCGATGCCAAGCGAACCGGCGACCAGAGCCCCCAGCAGCTGCACATAACTCAATCCGAAGCCGATTCTGAGGGCGGCACCGCCGATGGCCGTCGCGCCGACACCCAGCAGCCAACGGTCGTCACCCACGAGCGCAGTCGGTTCGACCCCGAGGCGGATGAGGGGCAACACAAAACTGGACAAGAGCAACGACACCGCGAAAGCCACCTCCCACCATGTGTAGACCAAGCCGCTTTTCGCAGGTGGGACGCAAAGCTCGCCTAACAACCAGCCCACGGTTCCGCCAATCCCAGCCACAAACACGGCATGGAGTTGCATCTGGACGATTTCTGCCGCATGCAGCCA
>JAKAUG010000100.1 GCA_021827805.1 Bacillota bacterium
GCGAAAAGATGTGCGAAGAAGTGCTGTCCGCGGAAGAAGGCACGAAGAGCACGCGGCACAGCCGCATTTTTGTGGCGTTAAGCGACGAGATCAGTTCCACCTTTTGGGAGGACCTCACGGGATTGGAAGCGGTGGCGAACACCGCCTCTGCGCCGGAGACTCTGCTGGCCTGCCTCGCGAGGCTTGTGCCCACGTACAGCCCGACATGGCCCGCCGCACCGGGGAAAGTGGTCGCGGTGCGCGATGAGAGCCGATGGGGTGTGGGCTATGACAAGACCCCGGCCGAAGGGAAGATGTAGGTGTCGAGCTCTACCAAGGATGCGCTCCTTGGCCGGATCCTCACCAAGACCTCGGTGGTGGGCGTGGTGGGCCTGGGTTATGTGGGGCTGCCGTTTGCAATGGAAAAGGCCAAGGTGGGCTACAGGGTCATCGGTATTGAGGAGAATCCGGAGCGGGCGGCCAAGGTGAACCGAGGCGAGTCCTACATCAGCGACGTGACGTCGGAGGACCTGCGCCCGTTCATCGATGCCGGGCGCATCCGGGCGGTCACCGACTATGAGGACGTGGCGGGGATGGATGCGATCGTCATCGCCGTGCCAACCCCGCTGACCAGAAACCTGACACCCGACCTCAGTCATGTGGTGCGGGTGACGCATGCCGTCGCCCGGCGTCTGCGACCGGGGCAGTTGATCTGCCTGGAATCCACCACGTACCCCGGTACCACAGAGGAGGTGATGCTGCCTGTTCTGCGCGAGTCGGGCCTGGAGGTGGAACGTGACTTCTTCTTGGCCCACTCGCCCGAGCGCGTTGATCCCGGGAATAAGCGATACACCACCAAGAACACGTCGAAAGTGGTGGGCGGGGTCGGACCGGAGTCACTGGAGGTCGCCGCGGCCTTCTACGGGCAGACGATAGAACGTGTGGTCCCGGTCTCCAGCGCCAGGGCGGCGGAACTGGTGAAGGTCTTCGAGAATACATTCCGATCGGTCAATATTGCGCTTGTGAATGAATTGGCCCTGCTGTGTGATCGCCTGGGGCTGAGCGTGTGGGAGGTTCTTGACGCCGCCTTCACGAAGCCCTTTGGGATTATGCCGTTTTATCCAGGACCGGGGGTGGGCGGTCACTGCATACCCATTGACCCGCATTACCTGGAGTGGAAGGCCAAGGAGGTCAACTTCAACACCCACTTCATCGGCATGGCGGGGGAGATCAATCGCAAGATGCCAGAATTCGTCCGCGATAAGGCGATAAGGGTTCTGAACAACCTCGGCGTCGCGGCTTCACGCTCACGGATCCTGTTGATTGGCATCTCCTACAAGCGGGACCTGGCCGACTGGCGCGAGTCGCCCGCGCTGGAGGTGCTCCGGCTGTTGCGCGAGAGTGGGGCGAATGTGGACTATCACGATCCGTTCGTCCCGCAGGTCAGCGAGCGGTCCCTTTCGCTTGCGAGCGTGGCTTTGACCGACGAACGCTTGGCCACAAGCGATCTCGTCATCATCACAACGGATCATTCCTGCCTCGACTTCGGATGGATCGTCGCACACGCGCGGCATGTCCTGGACACGCGCAACGCCACCAGGGGTATCGCGGCCGAGCATGTCACGTTGCTGTGACGACGCTTCCTTGTGAAAGGGTAACGCTGCGTGTCAACCAGTCAGGTCAGCGAGAGCGCGGAGCTGGGATCCGGGGTGCGGCTTGGTGCCTTCTGCTGCATCGGAGACCAGGTGCAGCTGGGGGACGGGGTCGAGATCGGAGACCGGGTGACGATCTATCCCGGGACGATCGTCCACGCGGGCTCTCGGATCGGCGATAACACCGTGCTGGGCAGACAGCCCACCGCGGCGGCCACCAGCACGCTGAAGAGGCAGGTGGTGGGGCCCCTCCGCCTGGGTGAGGGGGCGACGATCGGTGTGGGGGCGGTCCTGTACGCCGGGACCGCGATTGGAGACGAGTGCTTTATCGCCGACCACGCGCAGATCCGGGAGGGGTGCAGTATCGGCCGGCGCGTCATCGTTGGGCGGGGTTGCACGATCGAAAACGGCTGCCGTGTCGGAGATTTCAGCAAGTTGCAGACCGGGGCCTATCTGACGGCGGGTTCTGTCGTCGCCGAGAACTGCTTCGTCGCCCCCTTCGTTGTGACGAGCAACGACAATTACTTGGGTCGCACGGAAGCCCGGCACGCTGCCAGGCGTGGCCCCACGATCGAGCGAGGGGCTCGGATCGGCGCGGGGGCCGTCCTGTTACCAGGTGTGGTGGTGGGGCAAGAGGCCCTCGTTGCCGCCGGCGCGGTGGTGACGCGCGACGTGCCCGCTTACACGGTGGTCATGGGCGTCCCCGCGCGCGCGGTGCGAGCGGTACCCAGGGAACAGTGCGTGTATCCGCAGGAAGGGGGATCCTCGGATTGAGGGTGGCGGCGTTTGACCTGCGCGCGCAGCAGCAAACCCTGAGGGAGGATCTGCTCACCGCCATCGACGCGGTGCTGTCGGAAGGGCAGTTCATTCTGGGCGGCCGCGTGGAGTTGCTGGAGCAGAGGTTGGCGGAGGTCTGCGGAGCCGGCTGGCGCATCGGGGTCGCCAACGGAAGCGAGGGGTTTGCGCT
>JAKAUG010000213.1 GCA_021827805.1 Bacillota bacterium
TGTGCAGGACCACCACGCCCCCCCGCAGGCGGGGCAACTCGGCGAGCAGGGAAGCCGCGATCTCTGCCGCCAGGCTCTCCAGGAGCTGATGAGGCGGACCCTGCAGCACACGGGATGCCACCAGGGCAACCCTGCCGTAGTCCACGGTGTCCTCCAGACCGTCGGAGGCACCCGCGGGCCAGAGGTCCACGTCCAACTCCAGGTCCAGGACGAACGGCTGCGGGCGGGTGCGCTCCTCGGCCAGCACACCGTGCACCCCTGCAAGGCGGATCCCGCTCAGAACAATGGTGGGGGAGGGCGGCACGGGGTGGGCAGGCAGGCCGCAGGCCGCGGCGATACGACTGGCGTCCGAGGCCGCAGCCACGTCGTGGACCCGGATGCAGTCCACTCCCTGAGCGGCGGCCAGCGCCACAAGCGCCAGCGTGCCGGCCAGGCGGCGCTCGACCGGACGGCCGCCCAGGAGGTGCCCGATGCTGGCCTTGCGCGAAGGGCCCAGGCAGACCGGCAGGGCCAGGCGCTGCCGGAGCCAGAGCAGGCCCCGCACCAACTCCAGGTTCTGCTCAGGCGTCTTACCGTAGCCAAAGCCGGGATCAGCGATCACCGCATCGCGGTCCACGCCGTGCCGCCCAAGCTCAAACACCTGGCCCTCCAGCTCGCGGACGACCTGTTCCAGGGCAGACCCGCCGTCGAGCCGGGCTCGGGCGACCACGACGAGGGGCACTCCGGCCCGGGCCACCAATGGGGCAAGCTCCGGATCACCGAGGCCCCCCGCGGTGTTCACCACGTCCGCCCCGGCCGCCAGGGCCGCCTCCGCCACGAGCGCCCGCGCCGTGTCCACCCAGATCGGGCAACGCACGGCCGCCCGCACGGCCCGGAGGACCGGTAGCAGCCGCTCCCGCTCCTCCTCGGGGGAGACCTCCCGGGCCCCGGGTCTCCCGGACATCGCCCCGATGTCCAGGGAGGCGGCTCCCCGCGCGACCATGTCCTGGGCCGCCCTGGCCGCCGCCTCCGGATCGGGGAAGCGGCTCCCGGCCCACAGCGAGTCCGCCGTAGCGTTGAGAACCCCGACCACGGACGGCCGCTCGGTTCCCAACACGGCGGTGCGCCGCTGACCGGCCCCGGACAAGCCACATCACCCGGCACGAGTATACCGCGGGGGCCTGCGGCTGCCCTGCGTGCGGCGACTCCCGCGGGCCATCACCTGTGGGCACCTCCATCCTATCGTTGCCCACAGGTGTTTCGGGGGGAAGGGTGACAAGAGGTGCGGAGACGATGGACACGCGCTGGTGGTCGTATCTGCTCTGAGCGGCGTGCGGGCGAGCGGATGAAGGATCAAGACAGAGGGGCGGATCTGGGGACGGGAGAGCGGAGGCCAACTGGCCGCCTGTCAGAGAATCCTGGTGGTGGAACGGAACCCCGCCTGGGCCAGTCAGGCCTGCCGGCATTGCGGCCATCGTGGCAAGAGGTTCTCGCCAGACGGGCACGGCGCGGCCTTCACCTTCGCCGCCACCCGAGCCGCTTCCGCCGCGGACACTGTCGCTGAACGGGCGACACGCGCTTCGTGGCGGCCCTCAACGTCAAGCGAAGGTGGGCCCGCATGGGCGGCCCTTCACCCGCAGCGGCGGGAGGGCCCAGGGGCAACCGACGCAAGCCGGATTGGGGCGGCACGAACGACGGCTGTCGGGGTTTGTCAGGCAAGTCGGTCAGCGGTTGACATCACCCTGTGCTAGGCTCGCTGCCAGATCACGCCCGGCGGGAACCAGTGCACGGTCAGCGCCTCAGTCCCGGAGGTGAGCAGCACGGCGGAGCCGTCCGGCGCCAGGGCCACGGGTTGCGGCACGAGGGGGCCCGGACCGGGCGGAAGCGGCAGGGAGCGCCGGACCCGACCCGCGGCATCGAGGGCCACCAGGGTCTGTTCACGCCTGCCGCCGGAGAACACCGCCCAGGCCAGGCCCGAGGGGTCCAGTCCGACGAGGTCGGACGGCGAGGGCAGGGACGGCCAAGCGCGGAAGGCGGCCACCGAGCCGGCGGAGTCCAGGCGCACCAGGGCCGGACGCCCGTTCCGCCGTCGCCCCACCAGCCAGAGAGCGCCCCCTGGGCCTCCCGCCATCCCAGCGCGCACACCGGCTGGAGCCAGCAGCCAGGAGGCTCCGGCTGGCGCCTGCCCCGCGGGCGACGCCAGAAGCACGCGCTGGAGCACGCGCCGCTCCCCGGGTCCCAGGGCCACCAGTTCGCGGGAGGAGCCCTGCGCCCGCACATCCAGGATCTCTGCCACCAGGGATGATCCGAGGGATCCCAGAGCCAGGACGCTCCGCAGCTCGCCGGGCTCCGAAGGGAAGCGTCCCAGGATCTGGGCCTGACCCTTGGCCGGCACGGACCAGACAGTGCCGGCGGCATCGGCCGTCTCCGCCGTCGAGCCAGTGAGGGTCACGGCCACCAGCGGGCTGGAGGTGGGCACCGCACGCCGCCGGGGGCCGGTCCATGCACCCCCCTGGTACGACCAGACCCAGAGGCCGTGCCCAAAACTGTCCGCCACGACGACAGCCGCCGAGCTCGCCGCCACGGCCAGGGGCCCGGTCTGCCCCTCCGCCGCGGC
>JAKAUG010000326.1 GCA_021827805.1 Bacillota bacterium
CTCGATCTTGGCGTCCAGAGCGGCGATTCCGGCCCCGGCATCCTTGCGTACAGCCTCGATCTTGGCGTCCAGAGCGGCGATTCCGGCCCCGGCATCCTTGCGTGCGGCCTCGATCTTGGCGTCCAGAGCGGCGATTCCGGCCCCGGCATCCTCGCGTGCGGCCTCGATCTTGGCTTCCAGAGCCGCCCTCGTCTCAGCATCCCGGTCGACGGCCCTCTGCTCTATGGCTTCCAAGAACGCGCGGAGTTCGGGGTCCAATGCGGACACCTCCCGGTTCGCCCTGAGGGGAGGGGTTCGGCAGGGGCAGCCGGGCCCCTGCGGACCTCCCGCAAGGCCGTGGGTGTTCAGCGACACGAGGCAATACCCGTCCAGGAGGAATAACCCAGCGGCTCCGCACAACTCTCGGGCGAGGGGGATCGGGTTCTTGCGCAATGGTTACGCGATGTCTACGACCCACGAGTGGAGACCCAAGCCTGTCACCTTCCCCCTCCCCGGCCCGGCATCGCCCATGAGCCGGAGCAGGACGAGGTCCCGGCACTGGCAGCTCATGAGACGGCTGCGGGAGGCGGATCTTCCGGGAGCGGTTGCTGACCAGGATCTCCTCCACCTCGCACCAAGCGAGAAAGGTCCGGATCATGCACATGTGCGCGCGTGCGCACCCACGGCGCCAGCCGCTGTGGAGCAACCTCGTGCGGCACCGCACCGTGCCAGTGGCTTCGCTGCCGTGGGTCCACCTTCGGACCACAACCTTCTCGAGGGAGTCGAACCAACAACGGAAGGAACGGTAGGCTATCCTGTGGCCGAATCGAGAAGGTCCGGCCCCGGACCCCGCGCAGACTCCTTGCGGCGCGAAGACGACGGCTTCGGTGGGCACTCCATGTCCACCGAGGCGTCCTCCCGCCGTGGGCGCAGGGCTCCCCGTGACCGCCTGCGGAGGTGCACGCGTTGGGAAGGCGCGCTCGCCGGCCCGGGTTCGAAGGGCATGGTAGGCAGCCCTCTGCCCCCGAAGTCCCGCCCGCGGCGGCGCCCTCCACCGAGCTCACCGTCCCCCTGCCCAATCCTGCGACCGGGTCAGCAGCACCGGCCACGGGCGACGTTCTCTTCTCCCAGACGGGGGCAGTTCCAGGAACGGCAGGCCCCGGGTGGGACGCCGCCTCCACGCAGAGCGGGGGGTCCAGAGCAGGCGTTCCGGGTCTTGGGCGCGCCGCCAGCATCGTGGCCCTGGCCACCCTGATCAGCAAGCTCCTGGGGTTATTGCGCGAAACGGCATTTGCCGACCGCTTCGGGAGCACCAACCGCACCGACGCCTACAACGTCGCTGCCCTGATCCCGCTGGTGCTGTTCGCGGCGGTCGGTGTGGCCATCACCACCGTCTTCATCCCCCTGTTCTCCGGTCTCATCGCGGACCAGGACCGGCGGGCGGCCGAGCGGTTTGCCGCCAACGTCAACGGGGTGGTCACCGTCGTCGTTGGGGTGCTGGTGTTGGGCATCGAGGCGACCGCCGGCCCCGTGGTGCGGGCGATCCTGGGCCACTGGTCGCCGAGCAAGCAGAATCTGTGCATCGAACTGGTGCGCATCAGTGCGCCGCTCATCCTGTTCTACGCCTGGTCCGCCATCGTCGGCGGCGT
The DNA here is from genome assembly GCA_021827805.1 of Bacillota bacterium. Taxonomy (GTDB): domain Bacteria; phylum Bacillota; class Sulfobacillia; order RBS10-35; family JAJYVN01; genus JAJZWQ01. The sequence continues at coordinate 1,629 of JAKAUG010000326.1, forward strand.
GCTGAACGTGCGCGGCTTCTTCGGTCCCAATGCCGCCATGGGCATTCCTCAGAACCTGACGATCATCGCCGCCATCCTCGTGGGCAGTGCCGGCGGCAGACAGGACATCGCGCTGGTCGCCTGGGGCGGTCTGGCCGGGACCTTCACGACCTACCTCGTCCAGTTGCCGGCACTGCGCCGCTCGCGCTTCAGGGTCGGTTGGCGGTTGGATCTCCGGGACCCCCTGCTCCGCCGCATGGGGCGCCTCGTGGGCCCAGCGGCACTCACCGCTCTCGCCCAGCAGACCGGCAGCCTCTTCGTCTACGTCCTCGGCTCCCTGCTCACCACCGGGATGATCACGGACTTCACGTACGCCAGCCGCCTGCAACTGCTGGCCTACTCCATCCTCGGTATGTCCGTGGCCACCGTCCTCTACCCTCGTCTGGCCGCCGCGGGTGCCGCGCGGAACATGCTCGGCTTCCGGCGCACCTTTGTGCGCGGTCTGGGCCTGGTCAGCGCGGTCACCGTGCCCCTCGCCGTGGGACTGTTCCTGCTGCGGGTCCCCGCGGTCCACGTTGTGTTCCAGCATGGCCGCTTCAGCGCCGCGGCGACGCGGACCACAGCCGTGCCACTGGCGTTCCTCTCCCTGGGAACCGTGTCTTACGCGTGGCAGGACTATCTCAACCGAACCTTCTATTCGCTTCAGGACACGCGCACGCCGATGATGGCGGCCCTGGTCGGGACGGTGGTCGGCGTGACCCTGGCGTTTCTGCTGTATCGCCCCATGGCGCTCGCGGGGCTCGGCCTGGCGATGGCCGTCGGTTGGTCCACGGCGGTGCTCTTCCTGATCGTTCGCCTGCGGCGGCGTCTGGGCCTCCTGGGTGGTCGGCGCATCGCCACCACCGTGCTGCGCGTGATCGCGGCCGCCTTCGTTGGCTTCCTCCCGGCCCGCGAGCTGGTGCTCCCCCTGGCTGAGCGGATGG
>JAKAUG010000300.1 GCA_021827805.1 Bacillota bacterium
GGCGGTGTACCAGGGCATGTACGGGGGCCAGAAGCCGCGGATCTGGAAGAGCCCGCCGCAAAGCAGCGAGACCAGCAGGGACACGGCGGCCAGTCGCGGCAGCAGTCGCGCGCGCGGGGCGAGCTTGCCGAGCGTCTCGGCCAGGTGGTTCAGCCCGAGCCCCATCATGAGTCCGAGCCATGGCAGCAGGGGCATCAGGTAGTACTGGAAGCGGATGGCGCGCAACACCACCAGCGCATACAGCAGGATCCCCAGGCCCCAGGCCCACACCCAGGGTGCGCGGCGCCGCGCCAACACGACCGCGCCCAACACGGCCGCGGCGAGCCCCGCGGGGGTGATGGCCATGCCCAGCACGTCCCGCCAGGCGAAGCGGGCAAGGTTGCTCGTGCCCGCGATATACGGATCGGCGAGCGAGGTTACGATGAAGTTCACGTAGTGCGTGCCGCCAGCGGAGACGTGGGCCTGGAGCAGGGTGTATCCGGCGCCAGCGGCCGCTGGCAGCAGCGTCAGCCCCGCCACCGTGGCCAGGGGTTTCGGGCGCAGGATGGCCCTCCAGTCCCAGAGCCGGTCCTCAAGGGCCAGCGCGGCAGCCGCCGGCAGAATCATGCCGTTGGGGAGCTTGGCCAGGACCGCCAGCGCGAGGACGGCCACCGCGGCCATGTACCGGAGCGCGCCCCGGCGGAGCGCCCAGCGATCAACCACCCACAGTCCGAACACGCCGAAGAAGACCTGGGCGGATTCGGGCTGGAAGACCCGCCCGAAGAATACGCCCAGCGGGAGCAGCACATACGCCAACACCGTGAAACGCGCCACCCCCTGGCCCAGGTGGCGAGAGACCAGGGCCCAGAGGGGGAGCACGGTCAGGGTGAACAGGGCGTCCGGCACCAGATGCAACAGTACGCTGCCAAATCCGAAGAGATGCGCCAACAGGGCGGTGATGGCGGGCGTGATCTGCAGTTCGAGCTGCGTGTAGTCGGGGCCGGGCCCGTCATGCCAGAGTTGGGGGTGCAGGAGCCGAATCCCGTCGTGATAGTAGAAGTAGGCGATCGCCGCCGTATCGGTCTGACGCCAGTCCGAGGTGTCGACCAGGGGCACCCCCGCGTGGTGGGTGCGCAACAGGAACGACAGAGCCAGGACGGCGCCGAGCCAGAGCCAGGACTGCCAGCGATTCAGCATGCCGCCGCCCCCGCCGAGGCAGGGCGGGCGCCCCGCCTGGCGCTCGAATGCGCCCTGCCGACCGCTCTTGGCCGCGCTGCCCCTGGTGGGCGTCGGGCGGCGGCGACCGGCGCGGCGCCAGACGCCATGTCGGGTTCGGCGGGCGATCGCCCGCCGCCCTGCACCGGGCCCACGCGACGGGCCTCGCCCGCCGGACCCGCCCCGTTTCGTCCGCCCACCGGCCGCTCACCCGCCCTTGCCGATCAGGCACGGCTCCTGGGCCAGAGCGCGCAGGGTCCCGCCGCCGCTCGGGCCCAGGGCATGTGGAACCCGCCCCCGTGGGGCTACCGCGTCGGCACCAGACCCCGCAGCCCGTCGACGAACTGCCGCGCCGTGCGACCGGAGCGCCCGTTGTGCCAGGACGCCCAGCGCAGGGCCTCTGCCTCCAGGCGCGACCCGTCCAGGAGGATCCCCTCGCGCTCCGCCAGATGATGCACCATCCGCAGATAGAGTTCCTGGTCCGGAGAGCCGAAGACCACGGTCAGCCCGAAGCGATCCGCGAGGGATAGCTTTTCCTGCACCGCATCCTGGCCACGCGGGTCGTCCTCGGTGCCGCGCTCGGACAGCCGCTCACGCACCAGATGGCGGCGGTTGCTCGTCGCGTACACGCGCACATTGTTCGGACGTCGGCGCAGGCCGCCCTGCAGCGCCGATTTGGCGTCCTTGTATCCGGTCTCATCCTCTTCGAAGGACAGGTCGTCCACGAAGATCACGAAGCGCTGGGGGGCTTCGGCGAGGGCCTGGGCCACCACGGGGAGGTCCGCCAGGTGGCGGCGATCCAACTCGACCATTCGCAGGCCACGCGGGCCCAGGCGCGTCAGCAGGGCCTTGACCGTCGAGGACTTGCCCGTGCCCCTATCCCCGTAGAGCAGCACGTCCTGCGCGGGGAGGCCCGCCACGAGGCGCTCGGTGTTCTCGTCCACCTGCCGCCGCTGCGCCTGATAGCCATACAGCTCTCCTGGATCGACCACATCCGGCTGCGCGACCCCCTCGATCCGCCGCCGGGCCGCGTTCCAGATAAAGGCCCACGGGGTGGCGAAGGGGCCAGCCCCCCCGGCGCGCGCGTGCGCATGCAGGCGCTCGGCCCAGCCGGCCCAGCGCGAGGTCGCGGCGAGCTCGGCCGCCAGGCCATCCGGGGCGCGCGCGCCGAGGTCCTGGCAGGGCAAGAGCCGGTAACCGAGGGCGGCCAGCCGTTCCCGCGCCGCAGCCAGCAGGGCGGGGGCCGAGATCTCTTCCAGGGCCTCAAGGTCACCTGCCGCGGCGGCTGCCAGGCCTGCCCCTGGAGCCGCGGCCAGCGTGAAGGGATTGCCGTCGCGCGTGATCCCACTGGCGACATGGGCACGCCAGGCATCGCCGGACCAGCCCAGATCGGAA
>JAKAUG010000162.1 GCA_021827805.1 Bacillota bacterium
TGAACCGCGTGCTGGTGGTCAAGCTGCGCGAGGACGCCGCGCGCCTGCGGCAGGCGCACGATCTGGAGCACGCCCACGGGGCTGAGCTGCAGAGGACCAAGGCGCGCATGCTGGCGGAGATCTACAGCCTGCTGGTGCAGTTTCTGGGTGAGCCGCCCCAGCGCCTGGACTTCGAGTATCGGGACAAGGACAAGGGCTTTCACCGAGATGCGGGCCTCACCCCGACCGAATTCTACGCCAGGTACGTGGGGATCGACCTGGAGCGATACATCAGCGTGATCAACGCCCCGACCGCCGACAAACCCTTCGGGCGCACCTACACGGTCCGTTTCCTGGGCAACGTGCGCGGGGGCCGCGATGTGCTCTACCTGAACGTGGACAGCGCCACGCTCAAGGGTCTGGCCCTGCAGCAGCTGTTGGACGGCGAACCCGTGTGGTTTGGCTGCGATGTCGGGAAGATGTCCGACAAGGACTCGGGCGTGATGGATGCCGCCCTGTTCGATTACCAGGCCGCGCTGGGCGTGCCCTTCCAGCTGAGCAAGGCGGAACGTCTGGATTACGGCGAGAGCCGCATGACCCACGCCATGGTCTTCACCGGGGTCAACGTGGTGGACGGCCAACCCAACCGCTGGAAGGTGGAGAACTCCTGGGGCAAGGATCCCGGCCACGACGGGTACTTCGTGATGAGCGATGGGTGGTTTGACGAGTATCTCTACCAGGTCGTGGTGCGCAAGGACTACCTGCCGGCACCGCTGCGCGCCGCCCTCTCCCTCCCACCGGTCGTGCTGCAGCCCTGGGACCCGATGGGTGCACTGGCCCGGGGTTGATGCTGCATTCCGCCGGGGCAGTTCTGGCGCGCCCTCGCAGGGATCGCCCCGGCCCCGTGGTAGCCTGATTGCCGTCCCGGGTGCCTGCATTGGGGAGGGTCGGCTATGCCCGGAGGAACCGCCGTTCGCGTGGCCTTCGTCGGTACGGGTGGCATCGCGCACCGGCATCTGCAGAGTCTGCGGGAACTGGGTACCGAGCGTGCGCGCATCGTTTCCTTCTGCGACATCGACCTGCCGCGGGCGCAGCGCGCGGCGCAGGAGTACGGGGCCACGGCCTACGCCGATTTTCAGGAGATGCTGGCGCGGGAACAGGGCCTGGATGCCGTGTTCATCTGCACGCCGCCGTTTGTGCGCGCCGAGCCCATCGCCGCCGCGGCGGCCCGTGGCCTGGCCATCTTCTGCGAGAAGCCGCCGGCCTTTGATGCCGCCCAGGGTCGCACGGCCCTCGAGGCCATCCGCCGCGCGGGCGTCGTGAACAACGTCGGCTTCATGTATCGCTGGCTGGCGCCGGTGGACAGGGCCCGGGAACTGCTGCGGGACCGTCGCGTGGCCGCCGTGCGCTCCGTCTTCCTCTGCGGCCCGGCGATCGAGCACAACCTGCCGGGCTGGTTTCTCCTGCAGGACCGCTCTGGCGGGCCGCTGCTGGACCAGGGCATCCATGTCCTGGACCTCCAGCGCTACTTCGCGGGCGAGGTCGGCAGCGTGCACGCGGGCGCCAACACCCTGTTCAACCAGCGCACACCGGAGTTCACCATCCAGGAGACCTATGCCCTCGAGCTCAACTATACCTGCGGTGCGGTGGCCACCCACCTGCACTCCTGGGCCTGCACGGCGGCCATCGGACAGCTGGAGGTCGTCTCCGACCGGGCCCGGCTCACGGTCGACGTCATGAACAACCGGCTGGAGGGGGTCGTGGACGGCACCCCCGTGCAGGAGGGCTTCTCGCGGGACCCCTACCTGCGCGAGGTGGACCAGTTCCTGACCGCCGTGACCGAACGTAACCCTGGGCTCATGCGGTCAACCTATGCTGACGCGCTCGAGACCTGCGCCGTGGCCTGGGCTGGTCTCCGTTCCGCCGACCTCGGTCAACCCCAGGTCCCCGAGCGGTTCTCCGCCCGGTAGCAGGACCCGGCCCGAGACAGCCGGCCGAAGGGTCCGCAGTCCGCATGTTGGTCGGGCAGCGAAACCCCACGGGGGGGTTCGCTGGCCGTGGGCGCGATGGGTTACGATGATGTCGGGCCGGGGTGGTGAAATCGGCAGACACCGGGGACTTAAAATCCCCTGCCGGTAACGGCGTGCGGGTTCGAGTCCCGCCCCCGGCACCACTTGAGCCCCAAGGGCTTGCGGGTATCCGGCCAAGCGGCCCATTAGACGACGGCCCGCGGACATCTAACGCGATGTCTAACGGGCCGTCTTTTGTTGCCGGGGACCGTCTTCGGCGGCTGGGTCGTCCAGCGCAAGGATGTCGGCCATCTTCGCGGCTGCGGCAGAGCGCATCGGTGCGGTGACGTGGCCGTACATGGCTTCCGTTGTCGTTGGCGTGCTGTGCCCCAGCCGCTCGCTGACCACCAACACGGGCTCGCCGGCCTCCATGAGCAGGGTGGCGTTCGTGTGGCGGTTATGCAACGCGTCGCATAATCGCCACACGTGCGCCACGAGGCTGGTGAACAAAGGCACGGACATCTTGGCGGTGCAGAGGCTCTTGGCCTACATTCCGCGCATCCGCCCGAGCATTTCTTTCGAATTCGTGTGGGGACGCTT
>JAKAUG010000007.1 GCA_021827805.1 Bacillota bacterium
GACGGGGAGGGCCCCGTGCGTCCGGTGGAACTGGGCCCGTTCCGCCTGGCCCGCTCGGCGACGACGAACGAGGAGTTCGCCGCCTTCGTCCGTGCCACGGGCCATGTGACCGACGCGGAGCGCTACGGCTGGTCCTTTGTCTTTGAGGCGCGACTCGCTCCCGCCGCCAGCCGCGCCGTGCGTGGGCGGGCCGGCGGCACGCCCTGGTGGCTGGCCGTCGCGGGCGCGGACTGGCGGCATCCGGACGGGCCAGGCTCCGATCTGGAGGGGCGCGAGCGGCATCCGGTGGTGCACGTGTCCTGGAGGGACGCCCAGGCGTACTGCCGCTGGGCGGGGGTCCGCCTGCCCACGGAGGCGGAGTGGGAGTTCGCCGCGCGCGGGGGCCTGGAGGGGCGGCGCTATCCCTGGGGGGATGAACTCTGCCCAGAGGGGCGGCACATGTGCAATATCTGGCAGGGCCGCTTCCCCGAGGTCAACACGGCGGAGGACGGCTGGGCGGGGACGGCGCCCGTGGACAGCTATGCGCCCAACGGTTACGGCCTGTATCAGATGGTCGGCAACGTTTGGGAATGGTGTCTGGACTGGTTTGGCACCGAGCATCCGAGCGGGCCCCTCTCGAATCCCCGCGGTCCGGCCACCGGGCAGGCCCGCGTGATCCGCGGCGGGTCCTACCTCTGCCACCGCTCGTACTGCAACCGCTATCGCGTGGCCGCGCGCAGCAGCAACACCCCGGACAGCTCCACGGGCAACATGGGCTTCCGCTGCGCCGCCGAACCGGCGCCGGGCAGGCCTGAGGCCTTCGGCTAGAGGGCCCCGGCGGTCCAGTCGAAGACCACGCCCATGTGCTGGTCGCGGTGCTCGAGCAGTTCCCGATAGACCTCTGGGGCCTGGCGCGGGGAGACCACGTCGGAGATCAGGGGCGTCACCCGCATCCGGTCCTGGCGCAGCAGGGCGAAGAAGAGTTCCTGCATCTCGCGGTGGCTCCAGCGGTAGTGGTCGTTGCCCTCCGCGGGCGGATGGCTGTCGTGGGCGGCGGTGATCGTGATGCCACGCAGCATCACCGCGTGCGAGAGGTGCTGGGCCGCGGGATGGCCCGTGTCTCCCAGGATGAGGAGCCGCCCCAGCCGGCGGCAGAGTTCGAACGCGGGGTCCAGCACCGCCGCCGCGCCGGTGGCGTCGATGACCACATCCGCCAGGCGGCCCCCCGTCAGTTCCCGCAGTGGCTCCACGGCCGCGGCGACCGGCAGTCCGAGGGTGTGGGTGGCGCCGCCCGCGCGCTGGGCAAGCGCCAGCCGCGGCGCGGCCACATCCACCGCCACCACGTCCCTGGCCCCGCAGATGCGCGCGTACTGGAGGGCCAGTTGTCCCAGGATCCCGGCCCCGATCACGACCACTGTGTCGCCAAGGCCGATGCCAATGCGGCGGATGCCGTTCTGCACGATCGAGGCGATGGCAAACCAGCTGGCGTCCTGGTCGCTGATGTCGGTGGGGACCCGGAGCAACCCATCGCCGCCGAGGAAGTACTGTTGATGGCACTGGCGCGCCGCCACGCGGTCGCCGGGCCGCAGCCGACAGCCGGGTCCGGCATCGACGACTTCGCCCACCATGCTGTATCCGGGCCGGAAGGGAAACCGGCCCCAGGCGGCCCACCCGGTGCCCGGGTCGTGGTCCCCGGTGAGCACGATGCATTCGGTGCCGGTGCTCACCAGGCTGGCCCTGGCGCGCACCAGGACCTGGCCGGGTCCGGGGGAGGCCACCTCCTCCTCCCGCAGCACCACCTGCCCACGTTCGGCGAAGACAATGGTCGCTGCCCGCAACGCCACCACCTCCAGGACGCCAGATTCCACCAGGTGAGCGGTTTCACCCTGCCGGGCCCAGGCGCCTGCCTCGGCCCAACGTTTCTGGCCGCGGACCACCGTGTCCACCGAGATGGGGATCGGGAGGGTGGGTGTGGGGTTCTGTGGGATTCCTCCTCTGGGGCGGCCTCGGGGGCCGGGGCTCCGTGCCCCCTCGAATCGGCGGGGGGGAGAGATCCCAGGGGCACGGAGCCACCCGTCACGATGCCTGGTGTCATGGAGCCATGGCTCCATGGCGCGATGGTCCGGTGGTCCGCGCCCACGCCAACTGGCGGCCGGGGTGACTGGCGTGGTGCCCTGACCCCCACCGAATGCCATCAGGTGTCAGCCCCCGTCTGCTCACGCGCCCTGTGAGGGGGGCTCAAGCCCCTGGTCCCATCCCGGGGCTGGCTCCGGCCGTGGGAAGCAGGGCTTGCCCTCCCGTCAAGTGCGGAGCAGGTCCGGGGCTCCACGCAGCCGCACGGCCTCCCAGCGGCGCAGCGGTTTGGTCATGGCCGCCCAGTAGCGAAGCCCCCGTTCAAGCTCCAGCCAATCCAGACGCTCATGGGGCTCGCCTGAGGTCGCCCTCGCCGCCTGCTCGGGGGGCGGTCCCAGGACCAGGGCTCGATCCACCGCGGCCCAGTCCACGTGGATGTGCGGGAAGCGAGAGGTCACCTGGGCCCGGTGTTCGGGAGCGACGCCGTACGCTCCACCCAGGCAGGCCAAGCGGACTTGCCGGCTACGACCCTACT
>JAKAUG010000252.1 GCA_021827805.1 Bacillota bacterium
AGCATCGCCGGCCTTGATCTCGCCGTTCGCCGCCGCTTCGCGTACGTCACCCTGCATCCCGATCGTGCGCCCATCGTCGCTTGCGGGCAGGAACTGGCGATCGAGGCCTTCGGTCGGCTGGCGGCGGTCTTCCTGCAACACTGCAGCGATGATGCTCTGGCCCTGCTGCCGGGCCAGGCGTACTTCCTCGCCCAGGATGAGGCGCAATTGCGTCGACGGTTCCGCCACGAGTTGCTCCCGCTGCTCGACGAGTATCTGGGGGCCGGACTGCTCGGCCCGGCCGCCCCGGAGGTACAGACGCTGCGTGACTGGCTGGCGGATCAGGTTGGGCGGTAGGGGACCGCGCCCTGGGGGGGTACGTCGGCCAGCCGGACACGGCGGCGTTGCCGCTCCGCAGACCCTGACCCTCCACGTGGCCACCGACGGCGGGCAGCCCATCGACGTGCCCGCGGAAGGGGGCACCGCGTGGCAGGATGTCGCCCAGGGCTTCTTGCGCCACAACACCGCGGCACTCACGGCATTGGACGTCGAAGCCCGCGTCGAAGCCGGGACACGCGAAGTTCGGCTGCGGCTGTATCCCGGAGCCCGGGTCGGCGCGGTGCCCCTGCGCTCGGCCCTCACAGGGCATGTGAGGTCGGGCCTGGTCGTCCGACCTCGGTTCGGCTGGGCGGGCATCGGTCAGGTCCTGGACCAGACGGGTTGGCTCGCGATGCCGGAAGTGCTGGCGCTGCCGCTCGTTCCTGGCAGCGGGCGGGAAGTGCCGCCCTGGGTGATCGCCGGGCCCGCACTGCGGCGCCTGCGGGAACTCCTCGCCCGGCTGCAGCGCGGGTACCGGATCGCGGAGGAGGTCATGCCAGGCGTGCGCGGCCGGGTGCAGTGGACCCGTTACGCCGTGGGCCACCTTCCGCGCGGCTCCTGGGGCCACTTCCCGTGTCGCTTCCCAGACCTCGGCCACGACCCGCGTCTGCGCGCGGAGGTGCGGTGGGCGCTCGAGCGCGTTCGGCACGCCCTGCTGGCAGCGGCCGGGTCCGATCGGCTGGCGCTGCGCCTGGCGGAGGAAGTCCTGGCGCTGTTGTCCACCCTGGCCGACGTGGCACCACTGAGGCCAAGCCCGTCGCGGATACCCCAGGCGATGGGAGACGCGGTCCTGGAGGCCGGCTTGCAGGCCCTCGCCTGGGTGGCCGAGGAGCGGGGCCTTGGGGGGCCGGCGGAGCTGCACGGGTTGGCCTGGGTCTCCCCCCTGGATACGCTTTGGGAACGCTTTGTCGAAGGGGCGGTGCGGGACTGGGCCACAACGCTGGGCGGCAGCGTCTCGTCAGCGCGGGAAAGGGCGTCCTGGATACCGATCCGCTGGGAGCCGCGCGGCGCGGCCTCCATGGGCCACCTCGCTCCCGACCTCGTGATGCGGATGGGGCGTCAGGCGGTGATCGTCGACGCCAAGTACAAGGCACACCTGGCAGGTCTGGACGCCGAGGGCTGGCGCGCCTTTTCAGAGGCAGATCACGCCGCCCACAGGGCGGATGTGCATCAGGCGCTCGCCTACGCGGCGTCGGTGGACGCGGACACGGTGACCACCGTGCTCGTATATCCGCTGCGCGCGCAAACGTGGGAAGACCTCGCGAGCGCGGGGCGGGCACTGATGATCGGTGAGCTTGGTGGTGGACGCCGAGTGCGTCTGGCGCTGGCGGGGCTGCCGTTCGGGCGCGAGCCCTCCCTCGCGGCGCGGGTTCGTGCGTCCTGGAGCAAACTGCTGGCGGGGTGAGCGGCTCGGCGTGTGAGCGCGGTGCCGAGCCGCGCCGCCCAACAGGGCCTCTGGTCCCGTGGCGATCGCGGTCCCGGTGACCCAGGCCGAGGACAGCATGCCGTCGGTGGCCTGCTGGGCCGTGGTGGCCCCCGGGCTGCCGCCGACGTAGTCGTGCCGCGTGATCACCGCGATGCTCCTCGAACCCCGTTCATCGCTGGCGAAGCGCTGGGGCCAGGATTCCCCGCCATCGTAGACCGAGGGGTTGTACGCCCCGGTGTCCGGCCCGGAGAACCGGGCCCCGGGGCGCGCCGCCAGGATCGCGTCGGCAAAGCTCCGCCAGTCCGCCATAGCTCGTTGCCGATGCCAATGCTGGAGAGGCTGGCCGGATCGCTGCTCCAGATGTGGCGGGGGATCGCCGCATCCTCGGCCGCCGGATCCGGGATGGCACGGCCGCCTGGATTCAACAGACGCAGGGAGTAGATGACGTCCCCCCCCAGCCAGTCTGGCGAAGGCGAACAGATCGTCGACACCCGTGTAGCCGTCCGGACCGGTGCCGGAAGGCGTCTCGTCGCCGGCGGACCCCCGGCCCATGCGCGGGTTGCGGATGCCGAGGTTGCGGAAGAGGGTCACCAGCTCGGTGTCCCGCGGCGAGAAGCGGCGGCCGGCCACACTGGCATTGTTGGGGCGCTCGGCGCATGCCTCAAAGCTGAGACCGACGAAGTCGGCGGGGGATCGCGGGACCGTGCCGGGACATGTCGATCGTCAGGGTGAGCTGCGGCGTGCCCCCGCAGGGAGCACCCGCAGAGCCCAAGGGCCGAGATCATCGTGAATTTCGCATAGG
>JAKAUG010000203.1 GCA_021827805.1 Bacillota bacterium
GTTGCGGTTGGCCACGATCATCCCGATCGGGCTGCCCAGGGTCTGGCCCCCGCGCAGGCCCGCGACCACCTGCACCGCATCGCGTTCGATCTTCTGCCGGCCCCCGCGCCCAGGTCCTTCCTGGCGGTGGCGCAGCATGGCGTCCACCACCTCCAGGCGCACCGGTACCCCCGCCGGCATCCCCTCCAGGATGGCCAACAGCATGGGTCCATGGCTCTCGCCTGCGGTCAGGTAGCGCAGCACAGGTGATCCTCCTCAACGGCACCAACCCGGGGACGGCCGGCTATCCCAGTCCAGCGGCGGCGACCGAGAACGGCGGAATCTCGCCGTCGTCCAGAAGGCCCTGCTCAACGAGATCGCGCCAGGACTGATCCAGGGTGCGCATCCCGTGCCGGATACCGGCCCGCACCAGGCTCGGCAACTGCTGACGTTTGCCCTCGCGCACCAGGGTGCGCACCGCCGGGGTCGCCATCAGCACCTCGAAGACGGCCACCCGCCCCGCGCCGTCCCGCCGCGGCAGCAGGACCTGTGCCACCGCACCCTCCAGGACCGAGGCCAGCTGCCAGGAGGCCTGGCCCTGCTGCTCCGGCGGCTGCAGGCCCACCAGGTATTCGAGCGCTGAGGCCGTGTCGGGCTGGCGCACCACCGCGATGACCAGTGGCCCCATCCCCGCGGCCGTGAGCGCCAACTGGGCGGTGTCCGCGTCGCGCACCTCGCCCACCACGATCACGTCAGGATTCTGCCGCAGAGCGGCGCGCAGGGCCTGCGGAAAGCCGAGGCTGTCCACCCCGATCTCACGCTGGTTGATCACGCTGCGCCGGTGGCGGTGCAGGTACTCCACCGGATCCTCCAGCGTGATGACGTGCGCCGCCCGCTCACGGTTGATGCAGTCCACCATGGCGGCCATCGTCGTGGACTTGCCGCTACCGGCCCGGCCGGCCAGGACGATCAGGCCGCTCGGCCGCAGGGCGAGGGCGACGACCGCGTCGGGCGTGTGCAGCTCACGCAGGTCGGGCAGCCGCGAGGGGATGGGCCGGATGGCCAGCGAGACCGAACCGCGCTGCCGGAAGGCGGCGACGCGGAAGCGACCCACACCGCTCAGGCTGTATGAGAAGTCCACCTCGCCGCGCTCCTGGAGCCGACCCGCCTGTTCCTCCGTGGCCAGGTGGCCCAGGGCGGCATCGCAGTCGGCCACGGTCAGCGCCTCGGACCCCTGGCGCACCAGGGCCCCGGAGATGCGCAGGACCGGTGGAACCTCCACGGCCACATGAATGTCAGAGGCGCCCTGGGCGGTGGCATCCCGCAGCAGGGCGTCCAGATCCAGCACGGACACCGTCCCTTTCCGGGTCCCGGCCGAGCGGCGGCGCACCTCGGCCCCCGCATCAATTCCGGACCGCGAACATGCTTCGGCTGGCCCCCGCGCGATCCTGCCTGGTCTAGCTCCGCGCGGCGCGGTGCGCCAATTCGCGGCGCGCCGCCTCAAGCATGACATCGATGGGCCCACGCCGTCCAAACCAGCACTCCCAGGCCAGCGCCGCCTGGCAGGCCAGCATCCCCAGCCCCCCGACCGTGGTGAGCCCCCGCCGGCGCGCGGCCCGCAGCAGCGGCGTGTCCTCGGGCGCGTAGACGATGTCGCAGACCAGGGCGGAGGGGGTCAGCACCTCCAGTTGACTGGCGGTCAGGGCCTGTCCCTGACCACCCAGGCCCAGCGTCGTGCAGTTGACCACGATGTCGGCGTCGGCCAGGTGCACGTCCAGTTCCCCGGCCGGCACGGCCCGCACCCCACCGCCGAGCTCGTCGGCCAGCGCCTGGGCCCGCGCGGTGGTCCTGTTGTGCACCCCCACCCGTGCCGCTCCCTGGCTGGCCATGGCGAAGGCGATGGCGCGGGCCGCCCCGCCGGCTCCCAGCAGCAGGACCCGCCGGCCTGTGGGAGACCAGCCCAGCTCCCGGCGCAGCGCCTCCAACAGGCCGGGGCCGTCGGTGGAGTCGGCCTGCACCCGGCCGTCCGGCAAGAATCGCAGCGTGTTGGCGGAGCCTGTGGCAGCGGCCGCGGGGCTGCGTTGGGTCGCGTGCCGGCAGGCGGCCTCCTTGTGGGGTACCGTGACATTGCAACCCAGGAACCCGAGGGCCCCAAGGCCCTCCAGGGCCGCGCCCAGGCGGGCGGGCTCGACGGGGCAGGCGATGTACCGTCCCTCGAGCCCTTCCGCGGCCAGGGCAGCCTGGTGCATGATCGGCGAAAGCGAATGGGCCACCGGGTAGCCCAGAACGGCCAACAGCGCGGGCGCCGCCTCCACGAGCCGAGCCCTCCCTCCCGGATCCCCTAGAGGGGCCGCAGAGCCCCTCGCTTCTCCAGGTGCCGCAGCCACAGCGCTTCCAGGAGCCGCACCACACGCGTGGGGCCGAATTCGCGCTTGCCGAGCGGCCGGACCAGGATGGTCCTCAGCCCGCTGCGCTTGCCACCGAAGACATCCGTGAACACCTGGTCGCCGACCACCACGGCCTCCGCCGGACGGCAGCCGAGCCTGCGCAAAGCTTCCCGATAGGCCCGCCTGCTGGGCTTGCCGGCGTGCGCGAGCCAGGGC
>JAKAUG010000484.1 GCA_021827805.1 Bacillota bacterium
CCTGGCACATGAAGGTTGGCAGGGGGAGTCCAAGGGCATCCTGCGCCTGGCCCTGGAGGGGGTCCTGCCGCCGGACGTGCTGCGCCGGAAGAAGGTTCCCTATCCGCGCACCTTCAACCCCACCTACCTGGCCACGATGCGCGCCTGGCTCTCCGCTGTCCTGGACGACCCCTGCTCGCCCCTGCGCCCGCTGCTCGACGTGGCGGCGCTGCGAAGCCTGCTGGCGCGGCCCGAGCCGCCGGATGTGCAGTGGTTCGGCCAGACGATGAGCGGGGCCCAGTTCTACGCCTACCTGTATCAGATCAACGCCTGGCTGCGGGCCTACCGCGTGCGCCTGGTCTGAGAGGCCGCGTGGAGTTGTGCGGTGCGGGTGCCGGAGCGGCGCCCGCACCGCACGTGCCGCGGTCCCTGGTCGCGACGTCGACGGGGACGCAGGTCTCACCAGAAATCGATTGGGCTCCGGTCCTCGTGTAGGGGTGCCGGCGGTCCGGGCGTTGCGTCGACACCGCCGGAACCTCGCCGGTAGAGCGGGGCCGGCCCTTCGGTGCCATAGAAGACCGGGACCTGGGCCCGCTCGAAGTCCGACTGGCCGGTGGGGTGCTCGTTGCCGAGCGGGGTCAACTCCAGCACGGTGTCTCCCTGCCAGCGGACACGGTACCGGTGGTGGCGGAAACCGGGGTTGCCCACGGCGATCTCCTCGGTGACGGAGGGCACGGGATAGAGCGCCTCCACCAGGCTGCCGGCGGGCAGGCGTTCGAGGTGCAGGAACGCCCCCTGGCGCCGCACCCGGCTGGCGGGAGAACCGTCCACGGTGAGCCGGACCTCGTCGGCGGGACAGAAGTCCGGCAGGCGGATGGCGACGGCGGCGCCCTGGCGCAGGTGCACGGTTGTGCGGCCCTGACGCGGCTGATGGCAGCGGACCTCAGCCTCGGGCAGGAGCTTGTCCAGATGCAGGTGCACGCGGACGGTGCCCTCCCGGCACACACTGGCGTGCTTCCAGGCGATGAAGAGGGCATGGCCGCCGGAGCCGCCGCAGCAGTTCTGGAAGGCCCGCGTCTTGCCTCGCAGCTCGGGACCGCCCCAGTGCAGGGTCTCGCGCGCGCCAAGGAGATGGTTCGGTGAGCTCCAACCAGCCCATCCCCCGCGCATGCGGGCGCCGACATCCCGCCAGGTGAACTGGTCGGTGTCCTGGGGGACTGGGTGGGGTGAGGTCAGCCAGGAGGTGTCTTCCACCTGGCTTTCGACCAGGTGGTTGCGCACGACACGCTCCACCACCCCCCAGTACTCATCCATGCCGGCGTTGGCCAGGGCCACCCCCGTACCGATGTAGTCCAGAAGGGCGCAGGTCTCGCAGGTGATGACATCCCCGGCCCGGCCGACGACCTCCGGCAGGAAGCCAAAGCGCGTGGCCAGGCGCCGGAAGCCATCGAAGGCCACGCGGGCCCGCTCGAGCAGCGCGCCGTCGCCGATGGCCCGGGCGAGCGTGCTGACGCCCAGCAGGCCACGCAGCGTGCCATGCACGTGCGTGCCGGCGGGGTGGATGCCGTCTGCGGGCAGCAGCCGGTCGGCGTTGACGGCGGCAAGTTCCTTCGCCGCCTCGAAGGCCGGCTCGCAGCTGGCTGCGCGGTACGCCGCCAAGAGCGGCTGAAGGAGAAAGCCCCCCATGAAGCCGTCGCCCAGCCGCTCCCAGCCACGGCCCCGGATGCCATCCACCATGCGGCATACGACATCGCGCAGCTCCCTGTCGTCCGGTCGCCCGGCCAGGTCCGTGGCCAGGGCGTACAGCGTCAGGGCGGCATCCCCAGGGTCCGCGCCCGGGGACGAGAAGGTGGTTGCGGGGCGGTGCAGCAGGCCATCGGCCGGATCCAGGCGTGCGAGGAGCGCCTGCCGCCAGGTGCCTTCCATGATCACACCCGTGCCGGTCATGTGCCGGAGCATCACGGCCGCCTGCAGCTGCCTGGCGGTGACATCCCCAAAGTCCGGCCAGTCGTGGGCCGCCTCGGCGGGGTCCGTCCAAAAGACGTTGAAGTAGGGGAGGCCATCGCCGTCGACCATGGTCTGGAGATAGTGGCGGGTCCGCTCGGCACGGGCCTCGAGGGAGAGAGGCTCCACAGGATCACCCCCGGGGATGGCATCATCACAGCATCCGTTTTCCTTTTCATCGTCCTTGGCGTCCGGCCGCCGCGGCGGTCGGTTTCCGACTCCAAGGTTCCTGCTTCGCAGGGGCGGCTTCACCCGGGCAGTTCTCCCGGCCAGCGCCTTCCCCTCCACCGGCGTTCTGCGCCTGTGCGGAACTCCCGGCGACCAGCGCCGCGAGGTTCCGCGCCGCCTTCAGGTCTCGGTCGATCTCCGCCCGATACGCCTCGCACCCCGAGACCTGTTCACCATGCGGTCTCTGAGCTGGCGTGGCCACAGGCCGAGCACGTCTCTCTGGGCCGCTGGAAGCGTGGGGCGACGAGCCACCGGGGTCCACCCTGGACCGCGAAGGATGCTGGTGGCGGATCATGCCGCGTACGGACAGGTCCTCGACCACGATGACCGACCTGGTTTTCGCCAGTTCCGTGGTGGTGGCC
>JAKAUG010000083.1 GCA_021827805.1 Bacillota bacterium
ACGAGCAGCCCGCAAAGGCGCCACCACCTGCCGCTCCGGGCTGTGCGTACCAACTCCGCCGAGACCTCATCGATGTCCGCAGTCTCGTCCATGGCTCGCCTCCCGCCGGGTCGTACCAGCGGGCAGCGTTTGCGGTTGGTGGGCAGTCTCCCCAGAACCGACACCACCGCACGACGAGGTATGCCCCCGGCGCAATGGTCGGCGGCGGGTCCGACGGCGTTACGCGCTCGGTGCTGTGGATGAAGACGGTTAGTGCCGCGAGAAGCCAGCGACCAGCAACTTCCATGCCGTCCGCCGCGCCACGCCCCAGATCCCCAGCACCAGGGACGACCCGAGAAGGGTCCAGAGCGCCACGGCGATCAGATTCCACGGAACAGCGTCGTTCGCTGGCAGTGCGGTCACCCCCTCAGCGAGCATAGGGGGACGACGCTGTGCGGCGCATCCATTGGAAGGTGGTGGTGCCAGCGGGGAGACCCGTCACATGGCTCGCGCCCGGCGAAGCCAAGGGGATCGGTACCGCCACGCCGCCATGACGAGGGTGGCGACAAGCCAGACCGCCAGGATCGCCACGCCCGCCGCGGCGAAGAGCGAGTCCAGGGCGGGTGTGGCGGCACGCAGGGTAAGCGCACCCACCGTAGCGAGCAGCACGATCAGCCCCGCCTTGCCGGCGAAGGTTCGGACGCTCCGGGTGGGCACCCCTGCCCACAGCACCCGCAGGAAGCCGTAGGCGCCAAGGGGCAGGGCGATCACGGTGATCAGCAGCCCGACCGATTGGGCGGCACCCTGCGCGTTGTCTCCCAGGTTTGCCCCGGCGAGGAAGGCGGCGGGGGTGGCGATAAGCCACGCGAGCAGTTCGAACGTATCCACAACGAACTCGCCAGGGGCGGTGGGCGCCTGGACCGCACCCGTTGCCAGGGGGAGCCCGCGCGCCTGCCGGGCGGCGGTGCCGGCGGCGGCAACGAGGAGCGCCGGTGGCATCAGGAGCCCGGCGAATGAGCGCAAGACCCATCCCCGCGGCAATGCCGTGAGCGTACGGGGATCTCGCCCCGCCGGCACGGGCGCCAGCAGTCCCGGCGAGCTGTTCCGACCCGCCAGAGCCAGCCCCCGCGAATACGCGTGCGCCGAGGTCAGGACCAACGCGGCGGCGGCGCAGAGGGTGAAGAGGAGCAGCCATGGGCGCCGGACGCCTGCCCCCTGCCAGATCCAGCGGAGGGATCCGAACGTGGCGAGCACTGCCGCCGGCGCCAGGACCCAGATGCCGCTGGCACCGGTGACCGCATGAAAGACGACCGCGCTGGCGTAGGCGGCAAGCGCCCAGCCGTAGATGGCGAGCCCGTTCCGCAATACGGACCAGAGCATCAGGAGTGCCGTGCGCATCCAAACGCCCCTCGCGTCGCCTCACGCCGTGGCGCGGACGGTGATGGGTTCCCCCAGCCGGACCGTGTCAGCCTGGGGGCAACCGCGTGCCGCATCCGGTCAACCCTGCGCAGCCAGATCAGCGGCGCTGCAGCGGGGGACATCCTTGGCGGACGGAACAGCCCCGCGGTTGGAGTGGGCTGAGGCACGCGTCCTTGCCGCCTCCCCGGCGATCCACCGTCGACCGGCGCACGTCATGCGGGGCGGGAGGAAGGTGCATCGGCTCGCGTGCGCGGTTGGCAGATCGCTGACCGCCTTCATCTCCTTGGGCAACCGGCATCGGGAGTGTCCGTTCTTCGGATGGCAGCGGTACCCTGCCAATGCCACACCACTGGGCTTGGTGTGATGCACGCCAGCGTCGTGGGAGCCCGGCGCGGTTGGGTCTCGGCGCAATGGTCGGCAGCGGGTCCGACCGACCGGGGCGCCGGCTGGGTTCTGCTCATGCACTGCACAATCTCGCGCAACTCTTCTGCCAAGAGGCTGGAAACATCGGGTGGCTTGTGCGGCGCGGTACGCGGCGCCACACGGTGAGCACAACATGTTGCACGAGGTGTTGACCGCCTTGGCTCCCGAGCTGACTCCGGGAATACCTAGGGTATGCCTTTCAGAATCGCGGGTGAGTCACCGGAGTATGTCGGCTGGGAGACCATGCCATGAGCACCGACGAGGTAGGTCATTGTGTACTGATGGTGGGAGCCGTTGAAGGTCCAGTCTTCTACCAATCTGACGATCCAGCCGGATCCTTCCGGTTCGACCCGGAGCTCACAGGTGATCTTCAATGTTTCCCCCGGGGGACCCCCGATGCCGATCCGACAGGACTGTTTCTTCCCCGGTTCCTCGGGAAGCCGCGTGAAAGGTTCGGGGCTCTCACGCATCACCGCCGCTATGGCAGCACGTTCCGAGACGCCCGCCTGCGCCCCCTGAACAGATGGCGAGCTGGTCAGCGCGCCATCTGTTCAGGGGGCTGCATGACAGCCGGTCGTCAAGAGCAAAGCGCCGAGGACGAAGCCCGCAAGGTGCTTCACGTGGACCACCCCCTCGTGGGATAAAGACGGCGGCACACGCGGGACGGTTCCCGCAACGTCACGCCGTCACGACCCGCGGGGAGCCCTGGGCACCAGGGGGCAGGGCGGTCGCGTACTCAGCAACC
>JAKAUG010000019.1 GCA_021827805.1 Bacillota bacterium
GCACGACGAGCACGCTGTGCCTTGTTGTAATCTTACGGCGGGCGGAGAGACCTACGCTGTTCCACGCCATGACGCTCCTCCGCTCTGGTCAGACCTGGACCGCCGAGACCGTTCCCGCTCCCCCGGCCGGATCCACCGGGGCCGTGCTCAAGTCCGTGTGGTGCTCCGCGACCCTTGCCTGCGGGGCCGCCGGAACGTACGACATCGCCAGCGGCCAGCAGAGCGCGGTTCTGATCACCAAGGACGCGGGCAACGTTTGGACGGCGGTCCAGAGGGCGCC
The DNA here is from genome assembly GCA_021827805.1 of Bacillota bacterium. Classification (GTDB taxonomy): domain Bacteria; phylum Bacillota; class Sulfobacillia; order RBS10-35; family JAJYVN01; genus JAJZWQ01. The sequence continues at coordinate 281 of JAKAUG010000019.1, forward strand.
AGCGGCAGCGGACTACCAGAGCCTTGCCCTCACGGCCCTCGCCTGTGGTGCGGGCGGGTCCTGCCTGGCTGTCGGCACCTACAGCCCGGGAGCCGGTCAGCTGAACGAGGTGCTGCTGGCGCCGTCGCTGGAGGCCGCCGCGGGCCCCACCCCGGCAGAGAAACCGGCCGCGGTGCCCACCACGCCGCGGGTCGGCCCGGGCGGCCTCCACTGGACGGCCCCGCCGGCCCCGTGGACGGTCGGGAGCCAGGCGGTCGACTTCGGACCTGGGGACATCGGCGTCGTCCTGCAGCGGGCGGAGGCCGACGGCGGACTGCCGCCGCAGGCGGGGGGGGGGGTACTTGAACGAGGCCGTTGGCGCGCGTTTGCCCTCCCGCCGGGCGAGAGCGTGCGCTGGCTCCGGCCGCTTGGTCCCGGCGTGTTTGCCATGTACGGCGCCGAGACATACCAGGACACGGTGCTTGAGACAACCTTCGCGGTCTATGCGGGCGGCACCCTGACTCCGCTGCCGCTCCCGGCGGGCCAGATCCCCACCTCGGTCATCCCGCTGCCGTCCGGTGGGTTTGCGGTGGGAACGGGATACAGGTCACCCTGCGGAACAGGCGGATGCCCGGCCGCGGCCTGTCCGCATGGCGATGTGGTGCTGGTGTCGGGTGGAACCATGCGGCTGATCCAGCCCCCGGCCGCCCCGGTCGGCCCCGCCATCCAGGGCGGCGGCATGGGCGGCCCTGTCTGCGCGGTGGGGCTGGGCCCGGTGGCGAACGGTGTGCTGTGGCTGGCGGTGGATGGCGTGGGGATCGCCGGCCTCGATCTGCAAACGGGTACCCTCCTCCCCCTGTCGTCTACGGCCGGGGGCTCGTCGGCGTACGTCAGCGCGAACTATGCTGGCCCACTGGAGATCCTGGGCGTGACGGCGTCGACCGTGTACTTTTCGGTGCACCGGATCCCCGGCATCGCCGACGCCGGCTACTGGGCCGGGCTCGACGCCGTCCCGACAGCTGGCGGCACCGTGCGCACCACGATGCCGGCGGATCCGGCCTGCATCCGGGGCGGTGCCGGCGCGCCCTCGGCCCTGGACGTGGTCGGCGGTCGGTTGTGGGTGGGCTGGGGAGCGGAATGGTGTCCGCTGTACGACGGGGCGGTCCACGCAGCGTCGCTCGCCACCAGCACACCCTCCTGCACCGGGCGCTTCAGCAACACATGGGCGTTCTTGGGCGACGGGCGGGTGGTGGCGGAGTGCGGGCTGGCGGGCGGAGACCACTTCTTCGTCTTCGACGGCGGCACGGGCGCGCAGACGGCAACCTTCGGGCTGCCGTTGGCGCTCACCGCCCTCGGGATGGCCCCCACCGCCCCCATCTCTCTGCATCCCGGGGGCGGCGGCACGCTGTGGCTCAGCGCCAACAGGGGCGCGGACACCGTCTTCGCCCGCGTCGACGGCACCACCGGGGCCGCCAGCCAGATCCTGTGGTTGCCCCGCGGCACCGCCCTGGTGACCGGCGCGACGCGGGACTGGTTCGTGGGTCCGGCGGGCGTGGCGGAGGTCACCCCCTGACCGCCCGACCAGCAGGTCAGCCCGGTGCACCCATCATCCCTGGGTCAGGACACCAGGGAACGCGTGCCGAAGGCCACCTCGGCCCACGGATCCCCTGAGGCAACGGGACAGCCGCGGGTCATGCGGGCCGCCCCGGGGACGGAGGGCCACATCTGGCCCCCCGCAACCCCCGGGGCAGCCCACCACCCCTCGCAACCCCTATCTGGGCCCGCCGAGCCGCACGTGCACCAACGCGCGGGCACCCATCGCCACGTGGACGACGCCGCCCGCAAGCGTCAGGCCCCGCAACGGCTCCCCCGCCGGGTTGATCAGCACGGCCTCGGCACAGCCGACCGGGACCCCGATCTCGGCCACGGCCGCCTCCCCGCCGCACTCGCGCAGCCGCACGAGAAGGCCGCCCGCCTCATCCGGCCGCAGGGACTCGACCAACACCCCGGGGCCGGAGACATGCAGGAGCTCCCCCGTCGCTCCGTGGAGTTGCCCCTGCTGCCCGGCTGGAACCACGGTGGCCAGCAGCGGTTGCCGCACCCCCTGACCGAAGGCACCGAAGCCGCGGGCGGTCAGCGCACCCGAAGCCTGGATCACATAGCGGAACAGGAGGTCGCCGTGCTGACGCGCCACGAAGTTCGTGGTCCAGAGGTTGTTGGCGATGTAGGAATACAGGTGCCCAGGCACCTCCGGCGGCGCCGGGGACATGGCTGTGCGGATCGTGCCGAACTGCAGGAGGCAC
>JAKAUG010000350.1 GCA_021827805.1 Bacillota bacterium
GCATCCGCTGTTCCGGCGCGACGGTCGGGATATCCTGAGCGAGTTGACGATCGGGATCGCGCAGGCCGCCCTGGGTGGGGAGGCGGATGTGCCAACCCTGGACGGCAAGGCCACCCTGCGCATCCCGGAAGGCACGCAGCCGGGGGACATCCTGCGGCTCAAGGGGCGTGGGCTCGTCGCCCTGCACGGGCGGGAGCGCGGCGATCAGCGGGTGCTGATCCGTGTGGAGGTCCCCAAGCGCCTGTCCGGTGCGGAGCGCGACGCCCTGCGCCGCTATGCGGAGGCGCGGGGCGAACCCGTGGCCGATGGCGGGGAGCGGCATCCGTTCCGGCGCGTCCTCGGTCGCTAGGTTACGGTTCCCACCCCCCATCCGGGGCTCTCGGGAGGGCGGCAGGTGGAGTACTGCGAGATCTGTCTCACCGTGCCGCCGGAGGCGCTGGAGGCCGTCACGCACCTCCTGGACCGGGCGGGCACCGGCGGCGTTGTCATCGACGACGAGACCGCGGCGCAGGTGCGTGCTTACCTGCCGCGAGACGAGCGCCTCTCGGGGCGTCTGGCGGCCCTGCACCAGGACCTCAGCGATCTGGTGAACTTTTTTCCGGGCATGAGTTCCTGGCGGCACCAGGAGCAGTTCGTGGCCGAGGAGGATTGGGCGAACGCGTGGCGCAGCCATTTCCACGCCATCCGCGTGGGTAGGCGCCTCGTCGTCGCGCCGACCTGGGAGGAGTTTGAACCCCGCGCCGGGGAGGTGGTCCTGCGCCTGGACCCCGGCATGGCGTTTGGGACGGGCGCACACGCCTCCACGGTGCTCTGCCTGCGCGCCCTGGAGGACATGCCGCTGGCCGGGGCGCGCGTGCTGGATGTGGGCACGGGCTCCGGCATCCTGGCGGTGGCGGCGGCCCTGTTGGGGGCCGCAGAGGTTCGCGCCCTGGACATCGACCCCCTGGCCGTGCGCATCGCGCGTCAGAACGCGGAGGCCAACGGTGTGGGCGACCGCGTGCACGTGTGCTACGCCGAACTGCGCGACCTGCTCGCCGAGGGTCTGACCCCGCGGCAGGCGGTGACCGCCAACCTCACCGCGGAGGTCCTCGTCACCCTGGCCCCGGACCTGGCCGCGGCGATGGCGCCCGGGGGGCTCGTCGTCACCTCAGGGATCGTCGCCAGCCGGCACGACGCGGTGCGGCAGGCGCTGGAGGGCGCCGGGCTGCGGCCCGTGCGCACCTCCCGCCTTGAGGACTGGCTGGCCATCTGGGCGCGGCGCCGTTGAGTCGCCCGCGGGTGCTGTTGCCCGCGGACGCGGGGGTCGGAGATGTGTTCCCCCTTCCGGAGGGCGAACGGCACAGGGTGCTGCATGTGCTGCGCCTGGAGCCGGGGGCGCTCTTGCGCGGGGGCACACCCGACGGGCAGGAACTGGAACTGGAACTGGAGCTGTTGGCGGGCTCCGAGCCAAGGCTGCGTGTTCTCGCCGTGAGCGTCTCCCCGGCCGAGGCCCTCGCGCAGGTGACGCTGGCGGTGGCGCCGCCCCGTGGTCCGCGCATGGACTGGCTGGTGGAGAAGGCCGTCGAACTCGGCGTGGCGGGGATCCTGCCCCTGGACGCCGTGCGGGGTGTGGCGGGTGCTGGCGAGTCACGGCAGCAGCGCTGGGAGCGTCTTGCGGAGGCGGCCGCACGGCAGTGCGGGCGCTGGCGCGTCCCCCCCGTATTGCCGCCCTCGGGTCTGGCCGACGCCGTGCGACGCTCGCGCGGGCCCGCCCTGGTCTGTCATCCTGAAGCCGGGGCGCCGGGGCTGGCCCAGGAGGTGGCCCGGCTTGCGCGGGAGTGTGGGCAGGGGCTCCTGGTGGCGGTGGGCCCAGAGGGTGGCTTCACCGCCGAGGAGGTGGCCGCCGCCCGGTCCGCCGGGGCCCGGGTGGCGCAGCTGGGGCCGCGGCTTCTGCGCGTTGAGACGGCTGCCCTGACGGCCGTCTCCCTTGCCCTGTCTGCCCTGGGCGAACTGGGGGGGTCCGCGTAACTCCTGCGGGTGTTGCATAGGCTGCGCGCGGGTGACGCACAGGGGGGAAGCGCGACGGACAGGATCCGGGTCGGCGTGGTGTTCGGCGGGCGCTCCGGGGAGCACGAGGTCTCCCTGATGTCTGCGCGTGCGGTGCTGGAGGCTCTGGATCCCGAGCGCTTCGAGGCCGTGCCCCTCGGCATCGACCGCCAGGGACGGTGGCTTCTGCCGCAGGACGCGCGTGCCGCCCTGGCCCTGGGTCCGGGGGGGACCCGCGGCAAGGATCTGGCCGTGCGGCCCGGAGCCTCGGGGGCGCTGTTGGCGGCGGACGGTTCTCCCGCCCGCCTGGATGTCATCTTTCCCGTGCTGCACGGGCCGAACGGCGAGGACGGGACGATCCAGGGCCTGCTAGAGCTCTGCGGGATCCCCTATGTGGGAGCCGGGGTGCTCGGCTCCGCGCTGGGCATGGATAAGATCGCCCAGAAGGACGCCTTTGTTCGGCACGGCCTGCCGACCCCGGCGTACCTGGGTCTGCGCCGCTCGGAATGGAGCACGGACCGCAACGGCGTGC
>JAKAUG010000003.1 GCA_021827805.1 Bacillota bacterium
CCCCGAGGCCAAGGGGCGGGCCGCTCCCAAGGGGAGATAGCGGATGTGGAAGGCCGCCATCATCGGCTGTGGGCGCATGGCGGGCACGATCGACGACGAGGTTCGGGACTACCCGGGGATGCTCTTCCCCTATGGGCATGCGGGTGCCTACCTCGCTCTCCCCCCCATGGAGCTGGCAGCGGCCGCGGACCCAGACGCCGCCCGGCTCCGTGCCTTCTGAGACCGCTTCGGCATCCCTGAGCGCTTCGCCGACCTCCGCGACATGCTCGTCACGGTGCGCCCAGACATCGCCAGCGTCGCCACGCCGGCGGCGGCAAGGGCGGAGATCATCATGGCGGCCGTGCGCCAGGGCGCGATGGCGATCTGTGCCGAGAAGACCCTCCGGCGCTCCCTGGAGGAGACCCGGGTGATCGCCGAGGCCTGCCAGCGCGCCGGGGTCGCGCTGAACATCGGACCGGCGGGGGTGTGGAGGCACGGTGCCGGGGCCTCGGCTGCGGTTGGGCTTCGCCGAACACGCGGCTGCCGTGTGCTGCCGGATGGAGTCGGTGCGCCCGCACCGCTGCTGCCGACCGCGGGGGGCTCGCCGGGGGCCGACTTCCGCCCGCGGCTTGCTCTGATAGGCTGGTCGCGAGGAAGGGGTGGGGGTGTGCACCGCGGGAGGAGGCGGCCGACCAGCCGCTTTTGGTGGCTGGCAGCTGGCGTGGTGACGGCCGCGGCGGTGGGTACGGCGGTCTCCCTCGGCCATCGCGGGGCACGCCCGCGTCCCGAGGCTTCCCGCTCGTTCAGCGCCTTGCCGTCTTCGTCTTCGTCCTCCTCCGCCCCACCGCCGGCAGCGGAGCCGGCCTCTGTCTTCGTGCAGACGCTCGCCGCGCGCCTGCCCGTGGGTCTGGTGGGCCTCTCGGCGGCCGCCGTCGGTGGGCAGGTCTACCTCTTCGGCGGCAGCGGACCGCAGGGCTTCAGCGACCAGATCTACGATTTCAACCCCAGCGCCGATACGCTGACGGCGGTGGGAACACTGCCCCGCGCGTTGCACGACGGCGCCGCGGTCCCCGCTGGGGGTGGGGTCCTGTTCTGTGGCGGCGGCAGGAACACCATCCTGAACACCGTCCTGCGGTATCGTCCGGGGGCTGCGGTCGCTCAGGCGGTCGGCACCCTGCCGCAGCCGCTGGCGGACCTCGGGGCGGTGAGCCTCGGGGGGCGCGCGTACTGTCTGAATGGGTATACCGGCACGTCGTACAACTCCGCGGTGTATGCGGTGGGCCCCGGTGCGGCCCAGACAGTGGCTCACCTACCGTTGGCGGTGCGCTATGGGGCGGTGGCCGCCGTCGCCGGCCGCATCTGGAGCGTCGGGGGGCTCTTGAGTAGCGGGGCGGCGAGCGACGCCATTCAGTGGGCCACGCCATCGGCCGGAACCTCCGGCGGCACCGGGGCCTCGGGTACCGCCGGCACCATGCCCCAGCCGCTGGACCGCGCGGCGGGCGGCGTGCTGGGCGGCGAGGTGATCGTGGTCGGCGGCTGCGACGCCAACCTGATCCCCACGTTTGCGACAATCTGGGGGATCAATCCGGGAAGCCCGTCGACGCCCCGAGTGCTCGGGTCCCTGCCGCAGCCGCTCTGCTGGGGCGCCGCGGCCTCCGTGGGCGGCGTGATGTATGTGTTCGGCGGGGACGTCGGCACCGCCCAGATCGCCGCGCAGACGATCTTCGCCATCCGGGCGGGGTAGCGGCAGGGGCCCCTGGGCGGTGCGACCGTGGGTCCCCGCGGCCAGAGCCCCCAGCCCCGCTTGGCGCATCGCTCGGTGCGGCCCCGGGGCCCCTCTTCTACCTACCGGCCCAACCGCTGGTGCAGCCAGGCGTGGGCCGACCCGGAAGTGGAGGACCAACGACCCCGTGAAGCCCTCGATGTGGCCGACCCTCCGCCCGTCGAGGCGGACGGCATCCCCCGGCACGGCACGGCTGGCTTCCGAAAGGCGAAGCAGTCCGGCATACCTGTGCCGCCCCCCGGCCGACCCCGGGGCTCGGGCGTCACAACCCAGGAAGGTCAACACCCGGACGCGCCCCGCTGGGACGAGGTCGAACGGCAGGCAGACCGGCGCCCGGCGACATGGGTGCCGTCGTGCGTTCAGGCGATGTGTGCGCACCGCGGCCGCGGACCGGTTGGCCGGGCTCTCGTTAGATCAGCGTGTACTCGGGGGCCTGTACGTGGGCAGGACGTCGCAGGTGAACGCCATCCCCCTCCCTCGTGGTCCAACCGCCGAGCGGGTGCGGGAGGGCGTCGCCGACGCGCCGGGGCGTCATCCGCGCGATCAGTGCTGCGCAGCCCCACCGCGCCGGCGTCTCCCGGGCCGTGAGCCAGCACCTGGGCTGGAGCAAGCCCGGCGGCGGGCTCACGGCCGCCTCGTGCGCCTTGGCCCCGCGGGGTCCAGGCCACGGCGCGCTACGGCTTGCCCCCGTTCCCGGCCGGATTGTATCCGGGAGCGGACTCTTCCGGGTTCAGGGCCGGCGTGACGGGAATGACGCCCGAGGCGTCGTCCAACTGGTCGGGGCCGGTACCGG
>JAKAUG010000306.1 GCA_021827805.1 Bacillota bacterium
CTCGGCACCCACTCGGCTACCTACTTCCGCCGGCAGGGCATCGACGTGCAACTGGTCGCCACCATCCCGAAGTTCAGGTACGTGATGTTCGTTGATCCGGCCTGGCGTCCCCGGCTCCGGGTTCCGGTGTTGCCCTATCCGAAAAAGGAGGGTGATCGGGTTGGACATCCAGGAGGTACCCGTTGACCTGCTCCGTCCCGCCGGGTGGAACCCCAACGAGGCCCACGACGCCACCCTGCGCCGGCTGGGTGCCAGCCTCCGGAAGTTCGGGATCGTGGTGCCCTTGGTGGTCCGCGCGCAGTGTGACGCCTATGAGGTCCTCAGCGGCAATCAGCGGCTGCGGGTGCTCCGGGAGCAGGGCACGGCCACCGTCCCGTGCGTCGAGGTCCACGCCGACGACACCCAGGCGCGCCTGCTGACCCAGGCCCTCAACGCGATCCACGGCGAGGACGATCTCAACCGCAAGGCGGCCTTGGTCAAGGAGATCCTCACCGCGATGCCGGCAGAAGAGGTGTCCGCCATCCTCCCGGAGACCGCAGACGCCCTGCGCGGGCTGGCCTCCATCGGGCAGACCTCCCCGGCGGCTCTGGGCGACCAGTTGGCCGCCTGGTCGGAGGCGCAGCAGGCCCGCGCCGCCGTCAAGTTGCACGTCACCTCGTTCCCGTTCAGCGATCAGCAGAAGGACATCGTCGAAGAGGCAGTCGCCCGCGCCCTGCCGCGCGTCACTGGCACCGAGGCGCCCAATCGGCGCGCCCTGGCCCTCGTCGAGGTCTGTCGCGACTGGCTCACGGGGCGGGGGTTCTCCGAGGAGGTTCCCGCCCAACCTGCGCGTGGCCGGTCCCACGGTGGAGCGCGCCTCCGCGTTGTGTCGCCGAAGCCAACACCACAGTCCGAGGAGGTCGAGCGCCATGGTTGAGCAGGCGAAGATCCCGTGCCCCATCTGTGCCGAGGCCCTGCGATTCACGGTGTGCACGAATCGCAACGGCAAGCACTCGATTGGGGTGCATTGCCCGAACGATGGCCGGCATTTTCGGGGGTTTGTGAACCATCGCCCGTTCGTCGAAGAGGCGCTCACCCACATGGCCGCCGCTGGGGAAGCCAGGCAGGCGCGCGGCGACGAAGCCCGCGCGGATGAGGCCCTCCAGAACGATAACGGAGGGCCTGCGGCCTCGGCCATGACCAAGAAGTCGGGGCGGTCCACATGAACGTCGCCATGCTCGTTCTGGCGGTCGCGCTGATCGTGATGGCGCTGCTCACGGTGCCGCGCCCGCCGTCGCGGCACTGAAGGGAGGGGTCCCCGGTGAGGGTCGGGATGTACGTCCGCGTGAGCACCGACGACAAGGGCCAGAACCTGGATACGCAGCGGATGCCGTTGCGGGAGTTCTGCGCCGCGCAGGGCTGGACGGAGGTCACGGAGTACGCCGACGAGGCGAGCGCGACGGACCTGCGGGGCCGGGTGCAGTGGCGCCGGCTGCTGGACGACTGCGCGAAGCGAAAGGTCGACCTCGTGCTCGTGTGGCGGCTGGATCGCGCATTCCGGTCGGTGCTCGACGCCGCGCAGACCCTGGAGCGGTTGCGGGCCTGGGGGGTGGGGCTCCGCAGCTACCAGGAGCCGTGGCTCGACACCACCAGCCCGTTCGGCGAGGCCCTCTATTACATCACCGTCGCCTACGCGCAACTGGAGCGCGGGATCCTCCGCGAGAGGGTGAGGGCAGGCATGGACCGGGCCAAGCGGGAGGGGAAGCACGTCGGCCGGCCGCCGGTGACGGCCAGATCTGGGTTCGCGGAGCGGTGGGCGGCGGTGCGGGCGGAGTTGGATGCCGGGCGGATCAGCAGGTCGGAGGCGGCGCGGCGGCTCGACTGCGGGTATGCGACCTTGCTGCGGCTGCTGGACGCGGACGCGTCCTGAGTCCCCGCTCGGCGCCCCGCGCGTAGCATGTGCAGGATTTGGGCACTGGTATCGCGAACGCCTTCGGCGCATTAGGGCAGTGTGTGCCGGAGCGGTGCCCTCGACATGGCTGCACGCCGACGCCCCAGCCAGACAAGTAATCGATCGGCGTTGGTCTGACGATATGCCTGATAGGCGCAATGTCGACGTCCCGCTTCCCGACTCCTCCTGCCAGGGGGCGTGCCACATGACCCGTGACGACTGGACCCTCCTTGCCATTGCGGGACATCCGGCCGATCCCACGCAATGGGTAGACCCAGTGCGCGTGATGAAGGTCTTGTTCATCACGCAACAGGAGCTTTCCCCAGAGGGCCTGGACTTCAGGTTCGGTCCGTATTTGTATGGTCCTTTCACAAGCGAAGTCTATGATTCCATCGCCTCGCTGGAGAAAGAGGGACTCGTCGACGTTTCGCCCGTAGCTGGTCGACGTTGGGGCGTCTATAAGGCTAGCGCCACGGGTTTCGCTCGCCTCCGTGAGTTGTGGGCGCGCCCGCTGCCGGCCCACGAATATCTGCGGGCGGTGCGGCAGTGGGCATTGGTGCAATCCTTCGCAGACCTCCTGCGTGCCGTCTATGCGAAGTACCCTGCGTTCGCCACAAACACCGT
>JAKAUG010000240.1 GCA_021827805.1 Bacillota bacterium
GAGCCCCATTGCCCGCATCCGGGCCTGAACCGCCTTGCGGCTCACCAGCGTGCCCTGTCGGCGCAGTTCGGCTGCGATCCGTCGCGAACCGTAGAACGGCCAGGCCGTGTATGTAGGGGGCCAGGATCGGTGACGTAGAAAGGCGGGGTTTTGGCCGTGCGGCCTTCATTGCAGTGCCCCGTCGGCTCCGCGTGCGACGGCGCCGTCCTCACCGGAACGGGGGGCCTCCGGGGCTGGGCGGAGTCGAGTCCCACGGAGATAGACCTCGGTCAGCGCACACATGGCGGCGCTCGCGGGGCAGGCGCGGGGCGCGGGGCGCCGAAGCTCCCAGCATGGGCGCCGACGAGGACCCGTGGGTTCACGTGGGTTTGTGACAAACGGCACAAGGGTCCTGGCGGCCGGCGTCGAAAAGCGTCCGTGAACTGGGTGCGTTCCTTGGCCCAGTCGAGGGGGAGGGTGCGGGTGCCTCCGTACCAGGCGGCGGCGGTCTATCTGGGCGTGGTGGCGGTGGTGGTCCTCGCGATCACCGGCGGCATCGGTCGGCTGAGATCCCGGCAGCGTACGGGTGCCAAGCAGGCGCCCTATGAGTGCGGTGTGTCGACGGATGCTGGGGTGGGGCCCCGCTTTCCCGTTCGCTTTTACCTGGTCGCCATGCTGTTCGTGATTCTGGACGTGGAGGCCATCGCCTTTTATCCGTGGGGCGTGCGCCTGCGTGCTCTGGGCGGCGTCGGCCTGGAGGACATGGCCATCTTCGCGGTGGTGCTGGCCATCGGCTATGCCTATGTCTGGAAGAAGGGGGGGTTGGACTGGAGATGAGCGGCGAAAACCAGCCCTTTTTCCTCACATCGATGGAGCAGATGACTCGCTGGGCCCAGCGCAATTCCGTGTGGCCCCTCACGATGGGCCTGGCGTGCTGCGCCATCGAGATGATGGCCCTGGTCACCCCCCGCTTCGACTCGGCGCGCTTCGGCGCCGAGGTGTTTCGCGGCTCGCCCCGCCAGGCCGACCTGATGATCGTTTCGGGCCGGGTCTGCCACAAGATGGTGCCCGTGATCCGCGAGCTCTATGAGCAGATGGCCGAACCCAAGTGGGTGATGTCCATGGGGGCCTGCGCCTCCTCCGGGGGCACGTTCAACAACTACGCCGTCGTGCAGGGCGTGGACCAGATCCTGCCCGTCGACGTCTACGTCCCCGGCTGCCCGCCAACGCCGGAGGCGGTCCTGCAGGCGCTGGTCGCGCTGCAGCAGCGTATCGCCAATGGGCAGACGCGGGCGGATGTCCGCAGGTCCGCGAAGGCGGTGGCCGGACTTGGCTGAAGAGGCGACGGAGGTTTCCCTGCCGGCCTGGGTGGCTTCCGTGCGCGCGGCGGCGCCGGAGGCGGTGCTTGCCATCCGCGGTGTGCAGGGGGCGGACGGCGCCGCGGATGTGCCGACGCTGATCGTGAGCCCCGCCGGATGGGTGCCGGTCGCGGGGGCGCTCAAGGCCGAGGGCTTCGACCACTTCGTGGATCTGGCCGCGGTGGACCACCCCGAGCGGGAGGCGCGCCTGGATCTCCTCCTGCACCTGCGGAACCTCGATGCCGGCCTGCTCGTCCGCTGTCGGACCGAGGTGCGCGACGGCCAGTCGGTCGGTTCGCTGGAGCCCCTGTTCGCGGGGGCGGGTTGGGCCGAGCGTGAGGTCTACGACCTCTTGGGCGTGGGCTTCGTGGGGAACGCGGACCTGCGCCGGCTGCTTCTTCCGGAGGATTGGACGGGGTATCCGCTCCGGAGGGACTATCCCCTGACCGGGCCCCGCGCCCTGGACCCAGAGAGCCCCTATGCCCACTGAGCCGGGCTCCCTGCCGGCGCGCGAGGTGAGTCTGAGCTTGGCTGAGACGATGATCTTGAACATGGGTCCGCAGCATCCCGCGACCCATGGAGTCCTGCGGCTGGTCCTTGAGTTGGACGGCGAGACCGTGGTGGAGTGCCGTCCGGAAATCGGTTACCTGCACACGGGCATCGAAAAGAACGCCGAGCACCACACCTGGCAGCAGGCGGTGACCGACACCGACCGCATGGACTACGTGTCCCCGCTCATCAACAACCTGGGGTACTGCCTGGCGGTCGAGCGGTTGCTGGGGATCGAGGTTCCGCCTCGCACCCGGTACATCCGCGTGCTGATGGCGGAGCTGTCGCGGATCGCCTCGCATCTGGTGTGGCTGGGATCCTACGCCCTGGACATGGGCGCGCAGAGCGTCTTCTTTTACTGTTTCCAGGCCCGCGAGGCGATCCTGGACATGTTCGAGACGGTGTCCGGCGCCCGGATGAACCTGTCCTACATCCGGGTCGGAGGCCTGCAGTACGACCTGCCCGCGCAGATGCCGGCCATGGTGGAGCGGTTCCTGCAGGAGTTCCCTCGCTGGATGCACGACTTCCGGGCTCTGCTCGATGACAATCCGATCTTCGTGGGGCGGACCCAGGGCGTCGGGTGCATCACGGCTGAGCAGTGCCGCAACTGGGGCCTGAGCGGGCCCAGTCTGCGGGCATCGGGGGCCGCCTTCGACCTCC
>JAKAUG010000251.1 GCA_021827805.1 Bacillota bacterium
CCGTTTTCATCGTCTTTCGCTTCCGGGCGCCGCGGCGCTCCGCTTCAAGACCCAACGGTTCCTGCCTCGCAGGGGCCGCATGCACCGGGCAGTTCTCCTGGCCAGAGCCTTCCCCTCCACAGGCGTCCTGCGTCTCCGCGGATCCCCCGGCGACCAGCGACACGAGGGTCCGCGCCGCATTCAGGTCTCGATCGATCTCCGCCCCGCACGCCTCGCACCGCGGTACCCGTTCACCAGGCGCCGCCTCTGCCCTGACCGAAGAGACGCGGCGCAAGCCCCCGGCTTTGGCCGTGGGGATCAACCGCTTCGTTACCATCGCCCCCTGCCCGCGGTCGTGGCATCATGTGGTCAAGACCTTGGCACCCGCATGTATGGCGTTGCATCGGGAACCCCCCCGGTGCGTAAACCGTTCGACGATCAGGTATTGGTATTGGGTCTGGCGCGCCAGCCTTTTGGCTGGGGGCCGCGGAGCCGCGCCCGCGGACGGCGCCAGGGACAGTGGTCCGCGAGGGTGGGCGCTTCTGCCCACCGCCCGAACGGGACAGAGCCGCTCGCCCGAGAGAGCCCGCCAGATACCAGAAGCCCCGGCTCCAGCCGTGGGGAGGCTCAGGAGGTCACAGGCCGAGCACGTCTCTGTCGACGGGTTCAGGCACGGCACGAAGATATACAGCAATCCGGACCCGTACCAGTACCATGTGGTCCCCTACGCCAGGATCCGCGGGGCCGCGACCAACCGGTGTCCGCGCTGGACCGCGCCCGGTGCGGGTTGCCGATCATGCCCGCACGGACAGGTCCTCGACCACGATGACCGATGTGGTCTTCGCCAGTTCCGTGGTGGTTGCCCTGTGCAGGAAGTCCGCGCGTGGGCAGCCGATGAGGGGACACCGCCGACCCGGCTCGCTCGCTCGCTCCGCGTTGCCTGCGGCTGTTCAGCCGTTGCCGGCGGCGCGGGCGGCGCCGGTGGCATGGGAGCTTGGACGGAGGCCTGAGGGCATGCGGCCGCGCTCCCCGGAGAGCACCGCGGGGGATTGCGGGCCCAGGTCGGTGCCAACCACGGGACGCTCCACGGGCCGCGGATCATCGCGCTCCACCTCCACCGTCCACGATACGTGCGAGCGGTCGGCCTCCCGACCGACGGTCGCCGACAGCATCCGGCCCCGCAACCGTGGCGGGCTCCCTGAGCCGCACGCGGCCGATGCGTGGCAGCGACACCGGGAGTGGGTGGACCCTGAGACTGCCGGTGCGCCGGGCAGCCCGCCGCCCGTGGCCTCTCGGAGAAAGTGTGGACATCGGGCGCGGCGCCCCTCCTGGCGGTCGCGCCGCGCCTCCTGCGCGTCCCGGTCGGAACGCTGGTCGGCCGAGCATACGACCCCCGCGACCCCTGTGGAATCCTTCCGCGGAGGCCTCACGATGATCCTGGAGTTCCCAGTGTACTGCGCCAGCCCCTGAGCCTCAACGGGACGAACCACAGCGCCGCGACCGAGGGGTGCGTGCGCCGCGCGGGCGGCGTGCATGAGCCGGTGGGCGGATGGTCGGACGTATGCGAAATTCAGGATGATTGTACCGGCGGCAGCTGCGCTGCTGGCACGGGCAGTCTGCCGCCGCGGAACATGCGCCAGGCGGACGGGCGGGACCGGTGGCAGAGGCCTCGCTCCCGCGCCCACGTTTCCTGGCTACCGCAGATCACAGGCGCCGATACGCGTAGATAGCACCGCTCAACAGCTGGAACCCCTCGCGAGGATACGCCCCGGGCGCGGCGCACACCCAGGGCCACCATTCACGATCCCCGGCCCAATGCCGCCTTCTGGGAGGCATCCTCCAGGCTGCGAACACGCGCGGCAGTCGTCGTCCCCACCCCGCGCCACCCGGCTCTGGCGCGCCAGGGCCGGACGGCCGAGGCTGACAATCGCGCCCCGCGCTCGATAGCCTGGGGACAGCGATGGTGGGACTCCCACCCGCAGCCGCGGCAGCCCCAGCGCCGCGGTCACAAGCAGGAGGTCTTGAAACCAGAGGGGGAAGAGGCTTGCGAGGTACAGGACGCCACGGGTGGCGGCCCGCATGGGCGGCGTTGGCCGCAGCGACCGTGCTTGCGGCGGCGGGCGCGGCCCAGGCTCAGGTCAGCACGCCCAACGAGACCCTGTTGCTCGGTCCAGCGCCGCTCTTGGCTTTCAAGGATCAGGGTCCGTCCGTGCAGGTGCTCCAGCAGGACCTGCTCGCGCTCGGCTATCACCAGGTGGGGCAGCCAAGCGGCGTGTTCGACGCCAACACATGGGTCGGCCTCGTGCTCTTCCAGCGACATGCCAACCTGGATCCCAGCGGCACGACCACGCCGGAGACATGGCGCAGCATGGAGACCGCCCTGGGGTCGAGGCCCCTTGGCAGCGTTACCCTCGGGGCCTGGGACCGCGGCCTCGCGGTGCGCGTGCTGCAGGGCGACCTCTGGCAGTTCGGATTCGATCCCGGCCCCGTCGACGGGGTCCTGGGCCCCGAGACCACGGCGGCGCTGCAGAAGTTCCAGGCCCACGAGGGCGTTCCGGTCAC
>JAKAUG010000324.1 GCA_021827805.1 Bacillota bacterium
GGGCAGGTGCCTGAACCCGTCCCCGGCCAGCCTGGCCCGCGTCCGCGCCGTGGCCCTGGTGTGCCGCTTCGTGGCGCCGGGGCATGCATGCCGCGCGGACCGTGTTCGCCGCCTGATGCCTCGGCGCAATCGGCCCGGTGCTGGGCCGCGGATCAGCGGTGGGACTGGGGGGACCCGCTCGCGTTCGGTGGCCGCCGGATCCTCAACCTGACCACTGCCAGATCTCAAAGGGGCCGACCTGCCCGACCCGGCGATAGTGGTCGTAGAGCTCGAGCATGACGGGCTCCGCATAGACCCGGAAGGGCGCGCTGATGCCGACCCCCGGCTCGAGAAAGACGGGGCAGTGCGTGCGCGCCATGATCCGCGCGATGTGGGTGTTGCCCCCGGGCGGCATGTTCAGCGTGATGTCCAGATCATACGGCGAGGGGTTTTGCCGTGCCGCCAGGTAGGTGAGCATGTTGGCCCAGGGCAGGACGAGGACGGGCCGGTCCGGGGGCACCGCGCGGTCGATGGCCGTCACCACCTGAGACACGGTGACGGCCACGGACGGGGGCACGAGGATGCCCGCGGCCCGTGGCAGCCCCAACGGCATCGTGCCCGCCACGCGGGGGCGCACCTGCCAGGAGGCGGTGCAGAGGGAACCCATGAGGAGCAGGGCGAGGGGCAGAAGCCACGGCCTGCCGCCGCACAGGCGGAAGAGCAGCCACGCCAGGCCAAGGAAGGTTGGGGCCAGCGCGTAGTCGATGTGGACGAAGTCCGAACGTGGATAGGCGATGCTGAGCCCGGCCAGCGTCAGGCACCAGGCGAGGACCCCCTCGGGCAGCCAGCGAGCCCGGCGGAGGGCGCCCGCCAGCAGGACCAGCAGACCGCCCAGGAGCACCGCGTGAGGCAGGTGGCCGACCAGCGCCTCCATGCCCGCCGCCCCGGGGAGGTGCAGGTTGCCGAGGTCCGTCCGCAGGCTGGGATACGGGATCCTGGCGGCACGGGGAAAGCGGGTGAGCGCAAAGACCACGGTCTGGTACCAGAAGGGGCCCAGGGCGCCAGCGCTGCCCAGATAGAGCAGCAGGGCCAGGACGGGGACGCCGAGCCCCGCGGTGTAGCCGCGCAGGGCGGCCGGGCCCCCGCGCCAGAGCGCATAGAGGCTCAGGGCCAGGGCGGTGAGCAGGCCGACGTTCTGCTTGGTGAGCAACGCACCGGCCGCCAGCAGCCCCGCGGGCCACCAGCGCGCTCGGCCCTCCGCGGCCCCGAGCGCCACGGCCGCGGCGGCGAGTTCCAGCAGCACCACATACCAGGAGTAGTTGGGCTGCGGCCACCAGGGCAGTCCCCAGGGGATGCTCAGGGCCGCCGCGGCGAGCGCGAGGGGGCGGCCAGCCAGGCGACGGCCCACCACATACAGCAGGACAGGCGTGGCCAAGGCGCACCCAAGGTTGGCCACCCGCCCGACGAGCAGGCCAGGGCCGAAGACGGCGATGAGCAGGGCCTGCCAGTAGAACGCCAGGGGCGTGACCACGGTGAAGAAATCCCGGTAGGGCACCTGGCCGTGGAGGATGCGGCTGGCCAGCCGATACTCGAAGCCTTCGTCCAGGAGATCCAAGCCCTGGCGGAAGATGTGACCGTCCGCCACAAGCGCCAGCGCCACCAGCAGTGCGACGGCGGCCGCGTCGGCCAGAGGCAGCAGGCCGTCGCGACGTGCTCGCGCCTCCGCCCGTGCCGCCACCCGGGCATTCCCCCTGCGTGGTCCTTCTTCGCCGGCTCCGGGGGGTGACCTGTTCCGCTTGGGGCTGGCCCCGGTGTCCGGGTGAGCCCGGGGCTCCCGGGCCACGGCGCCAGCCGCAAGGCGGAGCTCATGCGCCACCCGGAGGCTGGCGACATCCCGTCCGCCCGCCTGGACGCAGCTCAAGGTCGCGAGGGTGGGCCAGCATGCCCTTCACGTTCCGTCGCTTGGCGCATACCCCTGCCTTTCGCGGAAGAGCCGCGTGGGGAGCTTGTGGGTGAAGTCCCCGGCCGTTCGGCGCCGCGCGCTCCGGTACGAGCCACCTTTGCGCGGACAGGGGGGTGGTGATTCGGCGCAGGCTCGGGTGTATGCTGCGGATGTCACGAGCGCCCTGACCTTGGCTGTGGGGGCGCGCCGCGGAGCGGTCACCGGACCAGCCCAGAGACAGTCGCCCCGTCTGCGGGCGCTTCGTGTCACCGGTCTTGCGGCAGGGGGCTGAGTCGGGGGGGCTCGATGATGTATCCCCTTGTCCCGGCGGCCGCGGGGCGGTCTCTTGCGGGAACAGGTGGATCTCCGCTCCTTCCTTCCGTGCTTCTGCTCGGGGCTGCGCTGCTCATCCTCTCCGTGGCGCTCTCGCGGCGCGGCGAGGGCTCAGGGCGCGGCAGAGGGCACATCCTCGCGCGTTGCTGCAGGATCGGCGGCATTGCCTGCCTGGCTCTGGTGGGCGCTGTGCTCCTGATCGCATGAGTTCGCGGAGCGCACGGGCTTGACCATCGACCCGTGCACCGCGTTGACTTCCTCCCCACGGCCAGACCGAGGTGC
>JAKAUG010000497.1 GCA_021827805.1 Bacillota bacterium
GGGCCTTGTGGTCTTCAGCGGCTTTCTGCTGGCCCGTGCCCGCCCGGACCGCAGGGCCGCCCCCATGCGCGCCTGGCGGGAACTGCTGGCGCGCAGCCACGGGCCGGGAGACAGGGTCCTGGCGGTCCAGCACCTGGCCGCGGCGCCGAACACCCCTCTCCTGCAGGTGCTGGACGCCCTGCTCCCGGGTCGCTACCATCTGCTGTGGCGCGTGGAGACCTCAGGACGCCTTGCGGGTCCCTGGGATGAGGTTCAGATGCTGGAGGCGCTGCGCGGCACCGGCGCCAGAGCCACGGTCGGCCACCTGGCCGCGCCCCGCTCATCCCGCCCTCCTTCGGCTGAGGGCATGGGCCATGGTGGCCGGCACACTTGGTATAATCGCCCTAGATGATGGGACCCGAGGCTGCGGGCCTTTGGTCCGATGGCCCGGTCCCGCTGGAGCAGCCATTGCGATCAAGCGGTCGGAGGTCTCGTCGCCGCGGGCCGGCGGTGAACCGCGCACCTGAGGAAACGGTCGCCCCGGACCTCGGCGAGGTTGGTCCGAGGCTGGGTCCCGCGCGGGAGATCCTGCTGAGCTTTGAAGAGGATGAGCCGAAGGTCGCCATCTTCGAGGATGGGGTCCTCGTGGAGGTCGACCTGGATCGCCCGCAGAGTCGGCGGACGGTCGGGAACATCTATCGGGGGCGCGTGCAGAACGTGCTGCCCGGCATGCAGGCCGCCTTTGTGGACATCGGGCTGGAACGCAACGCCTTCCTGTTTGTCGACGACGCCCACCCGTCCAACGCCTGGGCGATGGAGGAGGATGCCGCCGAGGAACGCCCCCGGCGCGGCGAGGTGTCCATCAGCGATCTGGTCCATGCCGGGCAGGACATTCTCGTGCAGATCGTCAAGGAACCCGCCGGCACCAAGGGGGCCCGGGTGACGCGGGGGCTTTCCCTACCGGGGCGCTACCTGGTCCTGGTCCCGCACATGGACCACGTCGGGGTCAGCCGTCGGATCACCGAGGGCCAGGAGCGGGAGCGCCTTAAGTCCGTGGCGCAGAGCCTGCGCGGCGGCGGCATGGGGATGATCGTGCGCACGGTGGCGCAGGGCGCGAGTGAGGCGGATCTGGAGGCGGACTGGCGCCTGCTGGTGGCGTCGTGGGAGGAGATCGGCCAGCGGGCCCGGGACACCAAGTCCCCGGCCCTGATCCACCGGGACCTGGATGTCGTGCACCGCCTGGTGCGGGACCAACTGACCGTTGACGTCACGCGGTTGGTCGTGGACCGCGAATCCGAGTTGGCGCGCATGCGGAATCTGCTGCAGGCGGCGGCCCCCGCCTTCGCCGGCCGCCTTGTTCTGGCGCGACCGGCTGAGATGCGGCAGGGGCTCTTCGCGGCGCGCGGGGTGGAGCAGGAGGTGGAGAGGGCGCTGGGCCGGAGGATCGGACTGCCCAGCGGGGGCTATCTGATCATCGACCAGACCGAGGCCCTGGTCGCCATCGACGTGAACACCGGCCGCTACGTGGGGGACGCCGACTCGGCCAACCTGGCCGAGACCTTCCTGACCACGAACCTGGAGGCCGCGCGCGAGATCGCGCGACAGCTCCGCCTGCGGGAGTTGGGCGGGATCATCGTGGCCGACTTCATCGATATGGACTCCCCCGAGCACCAGCAGCGCGTGCTCCAGGCCCTGGAGACGGCCTGCGCCCCTGACCGCGCGCGGCCGCAGATTCTGGGGATCACCCAGCTCGGGCTGGTGGAGATGACGCGCAAGAAGGCCCGCCAGAGCCTGCGCGATCTGCTCACCAAGCCCTGTCCCGAGTGCGAAGGGCGCGGGCGCGTCCCCAGCGAGGAGACGATCAGCCGCCGCATCCGCCGTCAGATCTGCCAGCATCTGCGCACCTCAGCCGCCGAGGCCGTCCTCGTGGAGGTGCAGCCGATCATCGCGGCCATGCTCATCGGGCAGGGCGGGCAGGAACTGCGGGCGCTGGAGCAGGCCACGGGCAAGACCGTCTTCATCCGGGGCACCGCGGACTGCCGGCTGGATGAGATGCGCATCCGGGCCTCGGGAACGCGGCTGGAGGTGGAGATCCTGGCCCGGCCCGTGCATGAGGGCCAGGAGTTGGACGTGGAGGTCCAGGAGCCTCACGTCAGCAGCAAGGCGGACGGGATCGCCCGGGTGGACGGCTACGTCATCGACATTGAGGGCGGGGCCGCCAAGGTGGGCGAGTTGGTGCGGGTCCAGATCGTGCGCGCGTACCGGACATATGCCCGCGCGCGGCTCGTGGAGGGCGGGGCGTAGGCGAGCCCGCGCACGACGCGACGCCGGTTGGCCCTCGCCCAGCCAGCCCAGCCTCCTCAGGTTCCCCCACCACGGCTGGTGGTGGACCCCCCAGCCCCGGCAAGGGTGACCCACCCACGTTTCCCCGTTGTCCAGGGGCACCCGAACCGCACGTGTGCCCTGCAGGAATGCAGGATATGGGCACAGAAACCCCTGGATGGACCGCCCAGGTGCCTGTGGTGGGGTCGTTCTGTTTGGTGGGTCTGCGAGCAG
>JAKAUG010000320.1 GCA_021827805.1 Bacillota bacterium
GTGACGCCGACGCCTCCCGGCCCCTGGGCCTGGCCCAGCACATACTCCCCCTGCCCCACCGGATAGCCCAGCATGTCCTGCGCGAGGGCGTACCCGTCCAGGGTGAAGGGAACGGGCGGCTCCCAGGCTGCCAGTTCCACGCTTCCGGTCGAGATCGCGCTCCCCAGCGCCAGGGTGCAGTTGTACGGCTGGTCGGGATTGGGAGGAGGGGGAGCCCCCTCGAAACCCACGAGGACCGGTCCACGCACACCCGTGTCCAGGAGGAGGGAACCCCAGAGCCTGCCCCCGACAAGCGTGGCACCGGCGGGAAGCGTCAGGCGGGCGCTGAGCCTCCCCCAGCCATACTGCCACTGCACCCCATCCAGGGCCCACGTGCCCACGGTGGCCGGTACCAGCGCAACCTGCTCGCCAAACGAGCCCGCGGTGCCGTCCAGCGTCGTCGTGCCACAGTGCAACTCCCGGTCCTTGGAAAGGCTGTGCGTCAAGGACACGCTGTAGGTCGGCGTGCTGTTCGCCAGGGCCACACCGCCAGGACCCAGGATGACCACCAGGGCCCCGAGCGCCACTCCACCCCACCACGGAGCAGCCAAAGCCATGCCCCCTTTCAGATGCTCGTCCACCATGGCGGCGGAGCGTCAGCCGCGTCCGGCCGAGGGCCGACGCACGGGCGCGCCCCGGCGCGCCCGGCGCGGCAACAGCAGGGCCGCCCCCACGCCCAGCGCCAACCCGGCCGCGGCACGCCGCCACCGACGAAAGGCACGGACCTGGGGGGCTTCGCACGGCAGAACCCACACCCGGCCCTGGACCAGGGCGGCGCACGCCCCTGACGGGACACGCACCCCGAAAGGTCCGCGCGTGGTGGGCAGGGGACGCGGCCGATCCCCGCGGGCCCACACCGTGGCTGATGCCCCACCCAGCAGCAGGGCCCCGAGCAGGACCACCAGCAGCCAGCGCCGGCCCGTGCGGGGGCGACGATGTGCGCACCCCATCACGAGATCCCTCCCGCCCAGGCGCGCGCATGCGCGTGCATCGCGTGTGCCCGGGCCCAGAATGTCCGCACCTCGGCCGAGACATCGACGGTCACAAGGCCCCGGGGGTCCAGCGTCACGGCCACGACCGCCGCGCCGTGCAGTTGCGGGTCCTGGCGGACCGCCGCGCTCAGCCATTGCGAGGCGGTGGTCAGCGCCAGGCCCTGGCTCGGGGGGTGCCAGATCGCTCGCTCCAGGCTCTGGCCCGCACAGATCCGGAACAGGCCCGCAGTACCGCCTCCAAGCCACGGAGGGGCCGTGCAGCCCACCACCTGCTCCCAGCTCCGCTGCCCGGAGCCATGGCCAGTCAGGGTGACCGTCCGCCTTCCTGGCGACGACGTGCAGCGCACCCTCCCAGACCGCGAGCCGACGCACAGGTGGTCCACATAGCGGACCGTCAGGACCAGCTGCACCGAACCCTCCTGGGCCACTGCCAGGGCGGCCGCCGTGCCGGCCTGCACCAGGGCGGCGCGCGCCGCGACCAACA
Organism: Bacillota bacterium; assembly: GCA_021827805.1. GTDB lineage: Bacteria > Bacillota > Sulfobacillia > RBS10-35 > JAJYVN01 > JAJZWQ01. The sequence continues at coordinate 1,516 of JAKAUG010000320.1, forward strand.
GCGCCACGGACACGGCCCCAAAGCCGGCCGTCAGCAGGACGAGCGCGGTGGTCAGCAGCATGAGGACCGTCGCCTGCCCCTCCTGAGCCCCGAGCCGTGCTACCCCCCTCCCGCGCATCCCGCCATCGCCTCCCCGCGACTGCGCACCCAGCCCCACCAGGAGCCGTAACAGGAGAGGACCCCGCGGTCAGTCGCCCAACTCGGCAGAACACCGCAGAGCAGCGACCGCTCTCGGGCAGTGAGGTCGGAGGCAACAGCGCCAGCGCACCCCTGCGCGGGTCCCACCACTCCGGTGCTCGCAGGCGCGCAACTGCCTTCCGTCCCGGACACCTGTCCGGCAGGACAGACCAGATCCACCCAGACCTCGAGCCGCGTGGCCCGGCCATCCGCCGTGCGCGTCTCGACCTCCAGGGCCGCCGGACCAGGCCGTCCGCCGGCGGGCACCACTCCGGTCCAGGCCTGAAAGCGGGCGCCGGCGGTGATCCAGTCCGCGGGCGGGGTACCGGCGGCGTCCGGGTGGGCCCGCCCCGCGGCCGCTGCCAGCAATTGCTCGAGGCTCTGCAGCCCGCCGCTCTCGGGGCCGCAACCCGCTGGCAGGCCGAGGCCAAGCGTGCCGGGGAAGGCACCAAGCGCGGCAGCGGCGCCCCAGGCGGTAGGACAGGGCGGACCAGCGCCCGCGTCCGGCCCGAGTGGGATGGCCCCTCCCCCCACCCAGGCCGCCTGGGGACGGGAGGGGGTGGGTGCCAGGACGCGCAGCACCGCCTGCCCGCTCCGTACGGGCACCGTGGCGGGCACGAGCCAGGCGGTCAGCCTTGGCACCAGGCCGAACACCGCCAGGCCTCCGGCGGCTGTGGGCCAGGGACCGCCGGGAGCCCCCACCAGGCGCCCCGCACCGCTTCCTTGCCCGGTCCATTGCGCGATCGCGGCGTCGCCCCAAAGCAGGACCAGCGGCCCGTCGGCGACGGCCGCCGTGAACGCGGTCCCGGCGGGCCGGCTGGGGGCCCACCCCGCCAACGGG
>JAKAUG010000462.1 GCA_021827805.1 Bacillota bacterium
GTTTACGGGAACGCTTACCGAACTCCTGACGATGCTCGTGAACGACTTCGCGTTTGTGCTGACTCCAGACTGACGGGCCACGCACCGACGCCGACCCATTGGCCCCCGGACTAACGGAACGCGCCACTAGGCCTGGATGTTGGCGCACCACGGCTGGTCGGTGGGAGTCCGGGACCAGGAGCGCGCGGGATCGGTGTCATCGACCGCGTGGCACGGGAGGGGCTCTCCACCCTGGGGCGTGTTATGGGCCGAGTGGCGGCGCGAACGCGGTTGGGGCGGCGCTAACGCGGCTTGTTTAGCGGTTGGATCCCCGACCCCCACTGCTGCAGGCCCGCACCGCATGCAAGGCCACCTGGTTTCTGCTGCGGGCGGCCCAGGACTTCGGGCGCGAGGACGGCAACCTGGGCAGCTACCACCATGCAGAGAGCAGCGCGGTGAGCGTCTGGGAGGGCGCGGCCGGCCTGGCCTGGATCCCCGCGCTCCTCGCGGACCCCACGCCCGCCAACCTGGAGGCAGCGCAACGCGGCGCGGCGGGGAGTACGACGCGCGCTTCGTGGAGGATGCAGGCATCTACGCCGCTCCAGAGGACGGGCACCTGCCCCCCACCTCCGAAGACGGCTACTCTCAACGAGACGGGATCGGCGACCGCGAGCACAACCTGGAACTGGCCCTGCTAGGGGCGGAGTGGATGCTCACCTTCCGCTTCACCTACAGCGTGCACTTCCCCCCGCACACGATCCCGGGCCAGTACGACTTCCGCAGCCAGGGGGCGGATCTGGCCTCTCCGTCCAACCACCACCTGCACGACGATGGCCTCATCGCACACCCCGAGCTTCTCCGCTTCTACGCCTACGCCGGCGACGGCCACCTGCTGCGCCGGGCGGCCGACCACCAGATGTGCTGGCTGCAGTTCATCGCCCGCCGGGACCAGGACTTCGGCGCCCGCCGCGGCATGATGAGCGAGCAGTGGATGAACACGGACTGGCCTCAGGCCAGGGGGTCGCTCTTGGCGCTGGCCCACAGCTGGTGCGCCGGCCTGGTCCTCCATGCCGCGGACGACACCGCGGGCTTCGGGGATGTGGTGGTGGAGCTCGACCGCGCCGAGGCCGTCGCGCTGGGGGCCGTGGGGCTGGAGGCGCTGCCGCTGGCGGGGGGCCTGCCGCCGCGCCTCCACAACCCCTGGCCGCGGGGTTCCTCGCCTCTCAAGCCGGGGCAGCGTCGGGAGGTGCTGGTCACCGATGCGGGCAGGGCGGTGACCCGCCCCGCCCTGGACACCCTCAGGCCGCGTGCCCCAGTTCCCGGCCCAGGAAGGCCAGCACCCTCTCCCAGGCCTGCTGAGCGGCCTCGGCCTGATAGGACGGCCGCGTGTCATTGAAGAACGCGTGCGCGGCCCCCGGATACACATGATACTCGAACGGCTTGCCCGCCCTGGCCATGGCCCGCGCCAGGTCGGGCACCGTGTCGGTGATGCGCCGGTCCGTCTCGCCGTAGAGCCCGAGCAGGGCCCCCTGAATGCGCGGCACCTCATCCAGGGGCGGGTTCTCGCCATAGAAGATCACACCGGCCCGCAGCTCCGGCGCGATGGTGGCGAGCCGCCCCGTCAGTCCCCCACCCATGCAGAAACCGAGGCACCCCACCCGCGCGGGATCCACGTCGTCCCGGCCGCGCAGGTAACCCAGGGCCGCCCGCAGGTCCTGCGCGAAGCCCTCGCGGCGCCTGGGACCCATGACCTCCATCAGCGTGCGCATGGCCCTCTGCTGCTCGGGGGTGAACTGGGCCATGCGCTCGGCCAACCGCGAGGGGTCGCGCTGCACCTCCGGGGGAGCCTGGCGCAGGAACTGCATGCCGGCCATGATGTTGGCCGGCGTCATGGCCTCGTGGAGCTCGCCCGTGTAGAGATCCGGGGCCAGGCTGAGGTACCCCTGCTCGGCGAAGCGGCGCGCAACGCCGCGGATGTGGTCGTCCAGACCCCAGATCTCATGAACCACGATCAGCGCCGGATGCGGGCCGCGGCCGTCTGGTACCACCAGACGCCCGGACACCGGCCCATTGGGACCAGCATAGGTGACATCCTTCTCCTGCATGCTGAATCACCCTCCCATTGCTCAGCCCAGTTCCGCAAGGGCCTCCTCCAGGTGCTGAACCCGCCGGCCGACGATGAATGGCGTCTCGACCTGCGTCCAGCGCCGCGCCTCGGCCTCCCGCAGCCGCCGGATGAGGGCCGTGAAGCGCTCCGGCCGGTCACACTCGAAGTGCAGCAGCCACTCCCAGTCCCCGAGCCCGAAGGCCTGGACATTGTTCGTCTGCACCTCAGGGAACTCTCGGCCCATCAGCCCGTGCTCCTTGAGGATGCGACCCCTCTCCTCGTGTGGCAGGAGGTACCACTCCGGCTTGCGCACGAACGGATACAGGCAGAGATAGCCAAGCGGCGGCTTGCCGACCTGGAAGGCGGCCCAGTGGTCGCCCACGTATTCCGGCGGCCGCGCCACGCCGAGAAAGGCGTGGCTGAGCTCGCAGGCGCGGCCCGTC
>JAKAUG010000445.1 GCA_021827805.1 Bacillota bacterium
TGCCCCCGCCGGCGCGGTGGAAGCCCTGTGCCCGCACCTCCCGGAGCGCGGTTGCCAATGCCCGGAGCGCAAAGCCGAACACCGCCTGTCTGGTGCGACGGTAGCTCCACCACCCCAGGTTCGCGACCAAACCGCCAACGATCAGCCCCGATGCCGCGCCAAGCCCGAACACGAGTCCAGGGGCCTGTCCCGACCAGAGTGCTCCGGGCAAGGGACCGCCTCCTTGCCCGCGTCAACGGGCGGTGTGCCACCCTCCCGGTTCACGTGGTCCGTGTCAACACCGCCCTGGCGGTTGCCCCCCGTGTCACCCTGCCGCACACAACACTGGCAGCAGCCCAGAGGTCGCAAACGCTTGCTCCGCAAGGGCGCGGGGGGCAGGCCCTCCAGAACCCTCTTGCGGGGCCAGACGCGGAGCAGACGGGGAAAGGAGCCGGGGCGATGCGGGCAATCCTCTACGCCAGGGTCAGCACGGACAGGCAGGCTGAGCGGTGCGGCCTGGAGGCGCAGCGGCGAATGCTCAGGAAGCGGGCGGCCGAACGAGGCTACGAGGTGGTGGGTGATGTCCCCAGGGACAGCTTCGCCGATGACGAGTCCGGGGGCACCTTGGACCGCCCAGCCTGGCGCCGGGTCGAGGAGGCGGCGGAGCGGGGACTTGCGGATGCCCCGGTGACGCTTGATCCCGACCGCCTTTCACGGGACCTCACGGATGATCCCGAGGAATGAGTGATCCCGAGGATGGCGGGGCCGGCCAAGCGGGGCAACCCGTGCCAGACGGTGCGCACACCCCGGCAGCGCCCCTTTTCCAGGCCGCGGCTGCCGCCGAGTCCGCGTTGAGATCGACGGCGCCGGCCTTCAGATCCGACTCCGCCAGCCGACGATCCTCGGCCCCGCCCGCGACGGGTCTGCCCTTGCCGAACGGCAGGTGGAGCCACCGGCCGGCTCGCCGTTGGACCAACGTGGGCGCTTGGGCCACCCAGACCCCGGGCGCCGGTCGCAGCCGGTCCAACATCCGCACGGCGCTCAGCACGGATCGGAAAGCGCGGTCAGTCGCCAGACAAGCAGAAGGTCGACCTTCCGCCTGGCCCAGTCGTCCAACAACGGCCGCCGCCGCACCGAGCCGCGCGTGTCCGTCGCGCTCGCCTCACCGGCATGCCCCGCGGTCTCGATCCAACCCCGGGTGGAGCAGAACACACGGAACGGGAAGCGCCGGTTCTCGACCGGGGCGCGAGGCGCCCGACGAACCTGGCCTCCCCGCTGCCGACCCGCGCCACGGGCAGGCGACGCCCGGCATCGGCAACGGCGTGGCGCTCCCGCGATACCTGGTCCTTCTGCTGGGCCCGCACATGAGCCCCCTGCATGCGGGGACGCCGTGCCGGAGTCCTCTCGGAGCGGGCAGGTGACCGCGTGGTTCAGGAGGAACGCATCCTGGGTCGGCACTCCGATTGCGGAGGCCGCCGCGGGGGTGGGGCGAGTGGCGGGTGAGTGGTTGAGTCGCCGTGAGGCCGCGGACATCCTCGGTGTTCGTCCTGAGACGGTCGGCGCGTGGGAGGCAAACGGGCTTCTCGAGGAGATGGGCATCGCGATGCAGGAGAGCGCGGAGGGCCACCCACTGTACAGCGCGCGGGACGTGAACCGCGTCCGCGGTGAAATGACTGTGGAGGTTCGGACGTGGGTGGACGGCGAGCGGGCACCAGCCCTGGAGGAGGCCATTCAGAAGGAAGTTTCCTCACACCTGAAGGGTGGGGCGCCGGCTCCAGGTCCGAAGAAGGGACGCCGCCGAGGGTAGCGGGGGCTGTTGCGGACGGCCAAGAAGGCGGAGTTGCGAGGGGTTGCCGCCAAGCCATCCCGGATGCGACGGAAGAACCCCGGCGCAAGAAGCCTCGGGCAAGACGTGCGCGGGGCGAGGCCGCGGGTCAGACGTGGGTCGGGCAGGCGGCTCGGCAGACCCCGGCGCAGCGCCCCATGGGATCGAGGCGATCCCGCGCGGGGATTCGGGGAACGGGCACCGGTTCACCCAGGCGCAGCGGATGGTGGTGGGCCACGGGTACGCCGACTTCTTTGGTCGCGACCCCGACGCTGTTCACCAGGCCGCGGCGCCCCCTGGGCGAAGAGGGCAGCCCGTCCCAGGGGATGCGGCCGTCGCGATCGGCGGTCCGGCCCGTGCGGGGTCGTCGCCGCGGCGGGTGCCGCCACGAGCTGAGCGCGTCCGGCGCGCTCATGAGCCAACTTGACGGGCGGACCCAAGGGTCCCACGGAGTTCGGGGTGCATGACGAACAGCGCGAGCGTGCGCACGCCCCACGCCACGGCCAGCTCCACCCAGACCATCCACAGGTCTCCCGCTCCCTTGGACCCGAGGCCGAGCCGACCGCCCATGCCGAGCTGCAGGGCCATGCGCGCGGCCAAGAGCAGCACCCAGACCCCGAGATAGACCGGGCCGCCCCGCAAGTACCAGCGGCCATCGCGCTCGAAGACCTGGGTGACACGGGCCTGCCAGATGCCGGCCCCGGTGGCCAGGGCCACCTCGGCC
>JAKAUG010000045.1 GCA_021827805.1 Bacillota bacterium
CGACGGGGCGGTAGGATGCGATTCCGGCGTTGGCCACGACGATGTCCACGCCGCCGTACTCCAGGGCGGCGCGGCGGAAGGCCGCGGCCACCGCCTCCTCCTGGGTCACGTCCGTCGCGACGCCGATCGCGGTCCGGGCCCCATGGTGCTGGCAGAGCTCCTCGGCCGCCGCCGTGGCCCCCGCGCCGTCGAGATCGACCAGCACCACGGATGCGCCCCCACGGCACAGGGCGCTGGCCGTGGCACGCCCGATGCCGCCGGCGCCGCCGGTCACAAGGGCGACCTGGCGTGAGAACTCGGCCTCCGGCGGCTGCAGCGTCAGCTTGTACCGCTCCAGGGCCCAATACTGAACGTCGAAGGCGTCTGGAGCCCCCAGCGGGGCGTAGGTGCCGCCTGCCCCGGCCACCAGCCGGATGACGGCCATGGCGCGTTCGAGCAGGCCGAGACTGATGTCCGCCGCGCCGACGCTGCGGCCCGTGGCCACCGCGCCCAGGCCGGGCAGCAGCAGGATGCGTGGCACGGGGGGGTCCTGGGTGGGCGCGGTGCTGGGGGCGGGGGCTCCGTCCGGCTGGGGGCCGGTCCGGGCGGCCTCGGCGGCGAACTCGGCCTCGGTCGTCGCGACGAACGTCCCCAGGGCGGTCTCCAACTGTGCCTGCAGCTCTGGCAGGTCCTGGGCGGGTTCGGCCAGCACGAGGGGCAGCCGGCCGGTGTGCACCAGGTGGTCCGGGCAGGCGGCTCCCTGGGCGGCCATGCCCACCAGCCGCGGATCGGCCAAAAAGCCCAGGGTCTCTGGCCGTCTGTCCAGAGAGAAGATCAGGCGCGCGTGCTGACCGAGGCGCCCCCGCAACCAGGGCAGCAGTTGCGCCAGCAACTCCTCGGCCCCGGGGCGGCCCTCCGCCCTCGCGGCTGGGGTGTTCCCGGAGCGCGCGCGCAGGAAGCGGTGGGCCTGCTCGATGACCTCCAGGGTCGCGGCGTAGCATTCGCGGGCGGTGTCGCCCCAGGTGATCAGACCGTGCTTGCCCAGCACGATCGCGCGGGCCTGGGGACGCTCTCCCAGGGCCAGGGCGCACTGCCGGGCGAGGGCGAAGCCCGGGCGCCGATAGGGGATCCAGATGGCCCGCTCGCCCCAGATCTCCTCGGCCCATGCCGGTCCCTGCTCGGCCGTGGCGAGGGCCACGATGGCGTCCGGGTGGGTGTGGTCCACGTGCGCTGCCGGCAGGAAGGCGTGCAGCAGGGTCTCGATCGAGGGCCGCGGCCCACCGGGGTTCAGGACGGTGTGAGCCAGGTAGTCGACCATCTCCGCGTCGGTGAGCTCAGGGCGGGCCAGCAGCTCGCGCACCGGCTCCAGGAGCAGCGTGGCGAAGTGGGCCGACCCAGCCGTGGCCAGGTCGGAGCCGCTTCCCTTGACATGCAGCACGGGGACGGTGCGCCCCCGGTAGTCGACAGCCTCCCCCTTGGCGGAGGTGTTGCCACCACCCCAGTTGCAGATGCTGCGGTCCGAACCCAGAAGTCGCGAACGGTAGACCAGCTGCTCAAGCGCGTCGCCCCGGGTCGCCGGGTCCTGCTCGTTCCACTGCGCGGGCAACTCCGCACCTCCCAAACTATTGCGTCAGGCGCACGCGGCGTGTGGCGGGCACGGCCTCGCGGTAAGCCCGCCGCGCGGCCGCGAAGGCCGCGTGCCGCTCCGGATCGGGCGAGAACGCGCGTCCGGAGCCCACCATGCCGCGCGCCGCCTCCTCGAGGCTTCCGAACAGCCCGGCGCCGACCCCCGCCATCATGGCGGCACCGAGGCAACCCGCATCCCGCACCGGCATCTCCTGGTAGACACAGCCGGTGACATCCGCGCGCAGCTGGGACCAGCGGGGATCCCGGCTTCCCCCGCCCACCAGCGCCACGCGGGACACGCGTAGGCCGAGGCTTCCAAGGACCTCCAGGTTCCGCGCGGCCTCCAGGGCCATCCCCCTCAGCAGGGCACCGGTGATATCCGCGCGGCCCGAGTCGAGGGTCAGGCCGAACAGGGCCCCCCGATCGGCCGCATCGAGGTCCGGCGTCCCGGACCCGGCCCAGAAGGGCACCGCCAGCGGCCCGTCCGGTTCCAGACGCGCCTCGGCCAGCAGCGCCCCGATGTCTGGCTCGCCGCCCAGCACGGTCCGCCACCAGGCGAGCAGCGACCCGCCCCCGAAGCCGAAGGCGAGCGTGACGGCCCGTCCGGCCAGGGGATGCAGCCCAAGGCCATAGCCGTGGCGACAATACGCGGCGGCGGGGCCGTCCGGCAGGCAGAGGCTCATGCAGTCCACGGTTCCCGTGCTGTGCGCCGCCTGGCCGGGGTCGAGCCCCCCGGTGCCCACGAGCGCCGCGGTCTGATCATGCGCCCCGGCGACCACCACCGTGCCGGCCTGCAGGCCGAAGGCCTCCGCGCCGACGAGGGAAACCTCGCCCACCCTCGTGCCTGAGGACGCCACCTCGGCGAGGCGGCCGACCAGACCGAGTTCCTGTTGGGCGGCAGCGTCCCAGTTGCGCCGCC
>JAKAUG010000080.1 GCA_021827805.1 Bacillota bacterium
CTTCGCCGGGTGCAGGAGTGCGGCGGCATCGAGGTCGCCCACCGCGAGCAGGAAATCCCCGAGGTCCACAGCCTCCGCCAGTCGGCAATCGAGGTAGCCCACGCCGTCCGCCAGGACGGGGCAGCCGCTCGGTGCCTGCAGGAAGCGCTCGCGTCCCAGGGCGTCCAGGGAATGCCTCCCGGCGAAGAGTGCGTCGTTGATCTGCCATTGATCATCGGAAACCAGACTGATGGCGAAGGCTTCGCCCTGGCGGACGAGGTCTGCGCCCTCGAACTCCTTGGGGAAGGCTACGACGAGGCGCGCGGGGCGGTGGGCCGCGGCTGTCACCCAGCAGCCACCGTGCAGGTGCATGCGCCCGCCAGCCCGCGTGCTGATCAGGCAGACGCCACGCACCCGGGCATCGTAGACCTCTTCGACGGGGTCGTCGCTCGAGCGCGAGTCCAGCGGCGTTCCCTCCCCGCGGACGATACGCGTCCGGACCAACGCCCGCCGGCTACCCCGGGCGCTCCAGGGCCCAGCTGCCATACTCATACGTCAGGATGAATCGCTTACCACAGCACTCCATGGGGTCGCCGGGTTGGGCGTCTGGGGGCACCTCCAGCGTCCCCGCACAGACCGGGCAGCTCACCAGATCGACCCGCACCGCGGACAACCGGCCTTCCGACTCCACGAGTCGGAGGAAGGTCCCGGCTCAGTTCGGGCACTCAAAGCGCTCGCCCCGACGGAGCGCGGCGGGCACCTCCACCGCTTGCCCGCAATCAGGGCAGCCCACGCGGCGCATGGGACGCATCCCCCCGCTCGATGCCCAATAGTCGCATCAGCCGGCCCCGGTCAAAGCCGCGCAACACCTGCTGCCCAATGACGATGACGGGCGTCCCCCGGACGCCTCCGGTGTGCGCCAGAAGCTCCTCCATGTACCCCGGGTTGGTGACGTCCCGCTCCCGGAACGTCACTCCACGGTCGTGGAGGAAACGCCGCACCCCGTCGCAGGCGCTTCAGCCGGGCGCATGGTACACGGTGATTTCCTCCGACCTCATCGCCGCGCCTCCTCTGGGTCCCAGCGGGCCCATCCGCGGGAAGGGCGCCAGGCGTCGGCCTCCAGGTCCAGAGGGAGGCCGCGGCTGCCCGCGCCACGCCCGGATGTGCCGTTGCCCTCCTCAATGGCCCTTTGTGTCCAGGCGCTTGCGCCACGGGCCGCCGCTGTCGCGCGCTCGGGTCCAGTTCGAAGCGGAGGGCCCGCGTGACGGTCAGGGCTCGCTGGCCGCCTTCAGTGCCTTCTCTGCCCGCTGGCGGGCCGAACGGCGCCCGTACAATCCGGCGCACATCGTTGTCAGGACGTCCATCACATCCTGTGCCAGATCGTCCTTCACTTCTTCGGGGTCCACGACGGCCAATCTCCGGCCCATCGCGGCCAGAGCCGCCTCGATATACTCCGAGCCAAACCGCGCCAAGCGGTCCCGGTGCTCCACCACGACGACGGCGTACTCCGGCGAGCGCAACACGCCGAGAAGACCCTCACGCTGACCATCGGTGCCGCTTCCCTGCTCGGCCACCACCTTTGCGACCCGCATGCCGTTCTCGGCGGCAAATGTCGCAAGCCGCGCCACCTGCCGATCAAGGTCCGCCTTCTGGTCGGCAGAGGACACCCGCGCGTACAAGACCACGCCCGTACCCCTGGGCTCTCCCGCCTCCACCAGGATCGTTCCTGTAGGCATTTGTCTGGCGGGAACGGGAAGCTTGCCCGCCTTCCACCACTTCCAGGCCGTCTTGTAGGTGATGCCGTTCTGGCGAGCCCAGTCGGAGAGTTTCATGGAGACACGCTATCATACTGAGGACTAACAGGCCACAATAGCCCCAACTGTCCAACTGTTCCACCCGCACGGGGTCGACCTCCGACGCGCCAGGGACGGCGCGGGCCAGAAGAGCGCCTCGGCGGCCCACCACCGTCCGCGGGCGCACGATGCACCAGGCCTGGAACGGCTGGGCCTGGGTGTGGGAAACGTGCACAGGGCGCCGATCCCCACGTGGGCGGCAGGGGCTGGCCTGCCCCGATGCCTCCCTCGCCGCCAGCTTCGCGGCGTATCTCGAGCGAGATGGGCACCACCGGGCACCACCCAGGTCGTGTCCCGCGGCGTGGCCATGACACGGATGGCCGCGGACGGATGAATCACGGCACCGATGTGGAGGGCCGCCTCGGACCCTCAGCCACCCGTGTCGGGACGCCGGCTGTGTGCTCAACCACCGCCGGTGAACGCCAGGACACGGTACCCGAACGCCGTCCAGAGCGGTGTCGCGCCCTGGGCCGCTCCCGGCCCCGGGGCGGCCACCAGCCGGATCCGCAGTGCCGTGTGCCCCGAGGTGAGGGTGGCCGGCAGCAGAAAGCTGGCCTCCCGCCAGATGTGCGCGCAGTTGCCTCCGGGGTCCGCCCAGAGGCCGATGGCGCTACCGCCCACGTAGACCATGGCAGCCTGGTGGCCGGGACACTGGTCGAGTTGCGCGGTGAGCACGGCACCCGCATTGACC
>JAKAUG010000265.1 GCA_021827805.1 Bacillota bacterium
TGACTTCATTTTCAGTGAGTCTGCTGATGTTGGTCATTGACTAGACGGGTCTTCTTTTCTTGCTTTGTGTGAAGGTGGTGCCCTACGTGCGCGAGGGTGTGGCCCAGTTGGGCGTCACGGGCAAGGACGTCCTCTTGGAAGACGGCACCGGGGTGCTGGAACTCCTGGACCTGCCCGTGGGCCGGTGGCGCATGTCCGTGGCCGCCCCGGAGGCCACGGACTGGCCGCGGCTCCTGGCGGAGCGCGGCGACGGCCTGCGGGTCGCGACGAGCTATCCAGCGGCCACCGCGGCCTTCTTTGCGGACCGGGGCCTCAACCCGCAGGTGCTGCGCCTGCGGGGCGCGGTCGAACTGGCGGCCGTGGTGGGGCTGGCCGACTGCATCGTCGACCTGGTCGACAGCGGCCGGACGCTGCGCAACCACGGCCTGCGCGAGGTGGAGGTCGTGCACCCGATCAGCCTGCGGCTCATCGGGAACGTGGCGGCCTACCGCTGGCAGGCCGCGGGGGTGCGCGAACTGTGCACCAGGCTGTCCCGGAGCCTGGCCGCCGACCCGGGAGCCGGCCAGCAAGCCGAGGAGGGAAGGGAGCAATCGCGTTGAGTGCTGCCGACTTCTGGCGTCCCGTCCCAGCGGAGACATGGAAGGACCGGCCCGAGCGGGCGTCTGACCCGCGGGTGGCTGAGCGGGTGAGCGAGTTGCTCGCCGCCCTGCGGGCTGGCGGCTCGGAGGCGCTGGCGCGGCTTGAGGGTGCGCTGCGCGCAGACCCCGGCCGCCCTGTGGAGGAGGCCCTCGCGGAGGCGCCCCTCGCGGCGGAGGCCCTGGAGCTCGCGCCGACCCGGATGGGGGAGGCCCTCGGCCGCATCTCCCCGGACCTGCGCGCCGCACTGGAGGCCTCGCGTCGCCGGCTGCGGGAGTTCCTGGCTCCGGGGCTGCCCCGGCCCTGGGCACACGAGGATGGGGCCGGCAACCGGACCGAGATGCTCATCGAGCCGTTGACCCGTGTTGGGGCGTTTGTGCCTGGGGGGCGGGCGGCCTACGTCTCCTCCCTGCTCATGACCGTTGTGCCCGCGCGCCTGGCTGGCGTGGGAGAGGTCGTCGTGTGCACCCCGGTCGGGCCGGACGGGTCCGTCTCCGACGCGCTCCTGGCGGCGGCCGCGGTGGCCGAGGTGGACCGGGTCTTCACCCTCGGCGCGGTGCCGGCGGTGGCCGCCATGGCCCTTGGCCTGGATCCGGTGCCAGCCTGCGCCAAGGTGGTCGGGCCCGGCAGCGCCTGGGTGGTGGAGGCCAAGCGGCAACTCTTCGGCACGGTGGGGCTCGATGGGCTTCCCGGCCCGTCGGAGGTCATGGTGGTGGCCAGCACGGGCGCCAACCCCGACTGGGTGGCCCTGGACCTCCTGGCCCAGGCCGAGCACGGTCCGGACACGCTGTCCCTGCTGGTGACCCCGGACGCGGACCTGGCCGAGGCGGTGGGGCAGTGCCTCGAGCGGCGGTGGCAGGCCCTGCCGCCCGTGCGTCGCCGCGATGCGGCCCTGGCTCTGGCGTCGAGTGGGGGCCCGGTGCTCGTGCCAAACGTGGAGGCGGCCCTGGCGCTGGCGGCCCAGGTGGCCCCCGAGCACCTGGCCCTTCAGGGCCCGGAGGCGGAGGCCGCGGCGGGGCGCGCGCGTGGCGTCGGTGCGGTGTTCGTGGGCCCCTGGTCCCCCGTCGCGGCTGGTGATTATGCGGCGGGGACCGACCACGTCCTGCCCACCCGCGGAACCGCGCGCCACGCCTCCGGCCTGAGTTGCGCGGATTTTGTCCGCCAGGTCCAGGTGTTCCGCGGCAGCCCGCGCGGGACGGGCGCCTGGGGCCCCGCGGCCCTCGTCCTGGCGCGGGAGGAGGGCTTTGTGGCCCACGCGGCGTCGGTGGCGGCCAGACTGGAGGCCATGCCCGCCGGGCTGGCCGCGGCCGAGCAGGCGCGGCCGTACGTGCCGCCGATCCCTGGCGGGGCCTTGCGGCTGGATCTGAACGAGAACCCGTATCCCTGGCCCGATGAGCTGTGGGAGGAGGTGCTGGTTCGTCTGCGGGCCGCCGAACCCTCCCGCTACCCGCGGGGCACGGCGCGCCTGCAGGAGGCGCTGGCCGCCTACGCCGGGGTGCCCGCGGAGCGATGCCTGCCGGCCAACGGTTCGGACGAACTGCTCCTGGCCCTGGTGGCCGCCTGGGGCCGGCGCGTGGCGCGCGTGCTCTTCCCCACGCCCACCTTTGGGATGTACCGCAGGCTGGCGGAGGCAGCGGGGCTCCCCGCGGTGGGGGTGCCGCTCGGGCCGGCGCCCGGCTGGGAGCTGGACGTGGACCGTTTGGTCGCCGAGGCGCGCCGCGGCGGGGAGACGCTCCTGTTCCTGTGCCGGCCGAACAATCCCACCGGAGGCCTCTGGCCCGCTGACCAGGTGCGGCGTCTGGTGGAGACCGAGGGTGTGTGGACGGTCCTGGACGAGGCCTACGCCGAGTTCTCCGGGGAGTCCCTCCAGGCCTGGATCGACGAATACCCGCGCCTCTGCGTGCTGCGGACGATGAGCAAGGCGTTTGCGCTGGCCGGACTGCGGGTGGGTTACGCGCTGGGGCGCGGCCCGGCTCTGGCCTGGCTGCGCGCCGCCGTGCAGCCCTGGGCCGTGAGCGCCTTTTCCTGCGCCGCGGCGGAGGCCGCCCTCGAGCGCCGTCCCCTGATGGAGGCCTGGGTCCGTACCCTGACCGCCGAGCGGGAGCGCCTCGGCGCCGCCCTGGCGGGGATCCCGGGCCTGGAACCCTACCCGAGCCAGGCAAACTACATCCTGTTCGGCGTCGATCCGGTGCGCACGGGTTGGCAGGCCCCGGAGCTCTTCGCGCGCCTCTACCGCGACGGGGCGGTGCTGCGCCGCTGGGACGGCGAACCGGCCCTGGCCCAGACCCTGCGCGTCAGCGTCGGCCGTCCGGAGGAGAACGATCGCCTCGTGGGCCTCCTTGAGGCTGCGGTACAGGAGCGGCGATCTGACCGCTGAAAGGATCACGTCGGCGCTGGAGGGATGCGTCCATGGCGAGCGAGCGGGTGGGGAAGATCGCGCGCAGCACACGGGAGACCAGGGTGGTGGTCAACCTCTCCCTGGACGGACGGGGTCAGGTTCAGGTGCACACGGGAGTCGGGTTTCTGGACCATATGCTGGAAGCCTTCGCGCGGACATCCCTCTGCGACCTCGAGGTCGGTTGCCAGGGGGATCTCGAGGTCAGCGCGCACCATTCCGTGGAGGACACGGGCATCGGCCTCGGGCAGGCCCTGCGCCAGGCCGTGGGGGATCGCGCGGGCCTGGCGCGCTATGGGTGGGCGCTGGTCCCCATGGACGGGGCGCTGGCGCGGGTGGTGCTGGACCTCTCTGGCCGCCCGTATCTGCGCTGGGAGGTGCCCGTGCCCCTGCAGATGTTGGGGGACTTCCCCACCGACCTGGCGCCGGAGTTCTGGCGTGCCCTGGCGGTTCACGCCGGACTGACCCTGCATGTGGACGTGCTGGCCGTGGACAACGCCCACCATGCCCTGGAGGCCGTCTGGAAGGCGGCCGGGTTGGCGCTGGCCCAGGCCGTGGCGAGGCGCGAGGGCGTCGTGGGCCCGCTGTCGACCAAGGGAACGCTCGACTAGTCTTGGGGGGCGGCCACGTGATCGCCGTGATCGACTATGACGCCGGGAACCTGCACAGCGTGCTCAAGGCGGCGCAGCGAGCGGGCCTGGACGCCGAGTTGGCCCGTTCCGCGGAGGGGCTCGAGCGCGCCCGGGGGGTGATCCTGCCCGGAGTCGGCGCCTTCGACACCTGCATGCGGCGGCTGGGGGAACAGGGGCTGGTGGAGCCGCTCGTCCGCCACCTGAAGGCGGACCGACCCTTTCTGGGGATCTGCCTCGGACTGCAGCTGCTCTTTGACTGGGGGGAGGAGGGGGGCGGCGCGGCGGGGCTTGGGCTGCTTCCGGGCCGTGTTCGGCGCCTGGAGGCCCCTGGACGCAAGGTGCCGCACATGGGCTGGAACGCCCTGCACCTGCACAGCCCCTCGGTCCTGTTCGCGGGGATCCCGGAGGGCGAGTATTTCTACTTCGTCCACAGTTTCCACGCCGTCCCCGAGCGGGCGGAGGATCTGGTCGCCACGGTGGACTACGGCGAGCAGGTCACTGCGGCTGTGAGCGTGGGACGGGTGCACGCCGTGCAGTTCCACCCCGAGAAGTCCAGCACGGCCGGGCTGCGCGTGCTGGCGAACTTCGGCCGTCTGGTGGGGGATGCGTGATGGCGACGGGCGGTTTCGTGCTCTGGCCCGCCATCGACCTGCGGGAGGGGCGCTGCGTGCGCCTGGTGCAGGGGGATCCAGACCGGCAGACCGTCTTCGGCGAGGACCCGGTGGCGATGGCCAGGCACTGGGTGCGGGCGGGAGCCCAGGCCCTGCACGTGGTGGATCTGGACGGAGCCTTCGCGGGAGCGCCCCGCCAGCTGGAGCTGCTCGGCGCGATCGCCGCCGCCGTGCCGGTGCCCGTGCAGTTCGGCGGCGGACTGCGCAGCGAGCGGGACGTGGCGGCCGCGCTGGAGGCGGGCGCGGCGCGGGTGGTCGTTGGGACCCGGGCGCTGGAGGCCGGGTTCCTGGTGGCGCTCCGGCAGCGCTGGGGCGGCGAGCGGATCGTTGCCGGGCTGGACGCCCGCGGTGATCATCTCGCCATCGCGGGTTGGCGCCAGCAGAGCTCAGTGGACCTCATGGAGGCCGCGGGGTTGGTGCTGGGGGCAGGGATTGAGCTGGCCGTGTTCACCCAGGTGGAGCGCGACGGTTTGCTCGGCGGCCCCGATCTCCCGCGCATCCGCGCCCTGGCGGCCACGGGTCTGGGCGTGGTCGCCTCCGGCGGGGTTTCCTCGGCGGAAGACCTGCGGGCCCTGGTCGCGCTCGCGCCCCTGGGGGTGCGCGGCGCGATCGTGGGCCGGGCCCTGTATGACGGGCGGCTGACGCTTGATCAGGCGCTGGCCGCGGCGGGGGCGTGAGCGGCATGCTGGCGCGACGCATCATCGCCTGCCTGGACATCGACGCGGGGCGCGTGGTCAAGGGCGTGCGCTTCGCGGACACCCAGGAGGTGGGGGATCCGGTGGCCCTGGCGGCGCGCTATGACCGCGAGGGCATTGACGAACTGGTGTTCTACGACATCTCGGCCTCGGCTCAGGGGCGGCGCACGATGCTGAGCACCGTCGCGGACACCGCCGCCACGGCCTTCATCCCCCTGACCGTGGGGGGCGGCGTGGACTCGGTGGAGCAGATGCGCCTTCTGCTGCGCGCGGGCGCCGACAAGGTTTCGGTCAACACCGCCGCGGTGGCCGACCCCGCGCTGCTGGCGCGGGGGGCCGACAAGTTCGGCAACCAGTGCATCGTGCTCTCCATTGACGCGCGCCGCGTGTCCGGGTCGCTGGCGCGCTGGGAGGTGGTCACCCACGGGGGACGGAGGGCCACAGGACTGGACGCCGTGGCGTGGGCCGAGCGCGGCGTGGCCCTGGGGGCCGGCGAGGTCGTGCTCAATTCCATCGACAGCGATGGCACCCAGGGCGGCTACGACGTGGAGCTGTGCCGGGAGGTGTCCTCGCGCGTGGGCGTGCCCGTGGTCGCCTCCGGCGGGGCCGGGAGCGCACAGGACTTCTGGCGCGTGCTCACCGAGGGTTGCGCGGACGCGGCGCTCGCCGCGTCCGTCTTCCACCGGCGCGAACTGGAGGTGGCCGAGTTGAAGGCCTTCCTGGCGGCGCGCGGGGTGCCGGTGCGCCCGGCGTCCCGGATCGAGGGCCTGGGCGAGCGGAGGGCTGACGATGGGCGCTGAAGAGGCGACCGTGCGTCCCGCGATGCCGTGGGAGGATGTGCGCTACGATGCGGACGGCCTCTGCCCGGTGGTCGTCCAGTCCGCGGAGAACGGCACCGTGCTCATGCTGGCCTGGGCCGACCGCGAGGCCGTGCGGCGCACCGTGCGGGACCGGCGGGCCTGGTTCTGGTCGCGCTCGCGCCAGGAGCTCTGGCGCAAGGGGGACACCTCCGGCAACGCGCAGCATGTGCTCGAGGTGCGCTGGGACTGCGATGCCGACACCCTGCTCTATCTGGTGCGGGCCGCGGGGCCTGCCTGCCACACGGGACACGTCTCGTGCTTCTACCGGGGAGAGGAGAGGGCCGCGGCGGACACCGCCTGGTCCGGGTCCCAGCTGCCGGACCCGCAGGCCTCCGCCGGCTCCCTGGGCGCGGAGTTGGACCGCCTGGGAAGCGTGATCGCCGCGCGCAGGCGCGACATGCCGGAGGCGAGCTATGTGGCCGGCCTGTTGCGGGCCGGACGTGGCCGCGTGCTGCAGAAGGTGGGCGAGGAGGTGGTGGAGGCCATCCTCGCTGGCACGGAGCCGGATCGGGCGCATGTGGCGGCCGAGTTCGCCGACCTGTTCTTCCACGCCCTGGTGGCGTTGGCCGCCCTGGACGTGCCGGCTGAGGACGTGGCCCGCGAACTCGGCGCGCGGGCGGCCAGCCGCCCCGCGCGCGGCTCGTCCCCCGAGGCTGGGTGAGCGGCCGCCGCTCGGCATACCCTAGCCGCGAGCCCGCGGCCGGGGGGGACAGCCGAGCATGGAGACGATCACCATTGGTACCAAGGAGGCTCCGGCCGAGATTGCCCAGCGCCTGAGCACCGCCTGCGCGCCCCTCCTGGAGCGGGGCACGCCGCTGCAGTTCAGCGTCGAAGAGCGTGGCGAGCTGTCCTTTGTGCGCTGCCGGCTGGGGGAGGGTGCCGGCCGCAACGACGGTGCGGACCTGCGCCGCGCGGTGGTCGCCGTACTCAGCCGCTGGATTGTGGAGCGCTCCGCGCCCGCCCGGCTGCGCCAACTGGTGGGCCGGCAATGCGACGAGTTCAGCGCCCAGGAGCGGGATCGGATCCTTGAGCTCGCGAGGCAGGAGCTGAACAGCTCCCTGCGTGAGGGAGGGTCGGCCGAGGAGCAGTGGCGCCAGATGGCCCTGGAACGCCTGACCGAGTATCTGGAGCGCGCGGACACCGTCGTGATCGAGGGGTTCGTCACCTTTCGTCTGCGCGAGCATGTGGAGGAACTCTCGCGCCTCGTGGAGCAGGTCGCCGAGGGTGTGCTCCTGGAGCGCGAGTACCGCGAGTTCGTCGATCTGCTGCTGCACGTGGTGGAGGGGCATCCAGACCGAACCGCGGAGGTGCACTGCAGCTTCGATCCCGAGGGCGGGGTACACCTGGAGGACGGCGACGGCCGGGCTGTGGGCACCGCCTTCCTCGCACCGCCCGAGGACGACGGCCACGGGCCGGAGGCCGGGCTGGAGGAGTTGGTGGTCAGCGCCCTGATCACGCTGGCGCCGCGACGTCTTCACCTGCACCTGGGGGGTGCGGCGGGGGAATTCCTCTCCGCGGACACCCTGGCCCTTCTCCGCGCCGTCTTCCGCGGGGGTATCAGCGTCTGCCGGGATTGCCCCCGCTGCCGCGCCCTGGGAGCAGGACCGGCCGCGGCGGCGTCGAAACACCCATCGGAATGAGAGCGCCTGTTCCGGGGTGGCCCAGATGCGCGTCTTTGTAGCCGTGCCCCTGGACAGGGGCACGGATCCCTGTGCGGCCGTGCTGGAGCGGCTGCACACCTCCTCGTGGCGTCCGGTGCCCCCTGGTCTGCGGCATCTCACCCTGAGGTTTCTGGGCGAGATCTCCGGCGCCCAGGCGGACCTGGTGTGCGAGGGGATCCGCGCGCACTGCCGCGGCTGGCCGGCCATGCGGGCCGAACTGCGGGGGCTGGGCGCCTTTCCGCACTGGCGGGATCCCGCGGTGCTCTGGGCGGGTGTCGTCGGACCGGGGCGGGACGAACTCGCGCGGCTCGCCGCCTGTGTCCTGGAGGCGACGGTGTCCGTGGGCGAGCCCGAACGGCGCCGCTCCTTTGTGCCGCATCTGACCCTGGCGCGGAGGCGCTCGGCGGCGGCGCCCGCGCGCGCCGCCGCCGAGCTTGAGCGGCTGCCTGCCCCCTGGCGCACTGCGGTGTGGGGGGAGCTGCGCCTGGATACCGTGGTGGTCTATCGCTCAGAGCTCCTGGCGGGCGGTCCGCGATACACGCCCCTCCTGTCGCTGGGGCTTGCCGAGACCGCGGGTGAGTTTGTACCATAAACTGGATGCTAGGACCGGCGGTGGCGGCCGAGCGCCACCGGGAGAGGAAGACGTTGGGTGTTGGAAAAGGAAAAGGCCCTGGAGATGGCCCTGAGCCACATCGAGCGCCAGTTCGGCAAGGGATCCATCATGAAGCTGGGTGAGGCACGGGCCCGCATGGCGGTGGAGACCATCCCGTCCGGTTCGCTCGCCCTGGACATCGCCCTCGGGGTCGGCGGGCTGCCGCGTGGGCGGGTGGTCGAGATCTACGGACAGGAGTCCAGTAGATCGACCACGATGGCCCAGCACGCCATGGCCGCGGCCCAGCGCCTTGGCGGGGTCGCGGCCATGATCGACGTCGAGCACGCGCTGGATCCGGGGTATGCCCAACGACTGGGGCTGGATGTGGACAACCTCCTCATCTCGCAGCCGGACACCGGGGAGCAGGCTCTGGACATCGCCGAGGCCCTGGTGCGCTCGGGTGCCGTGGATGTCATCGTGGTGGACTCGGTGGCCGCGCTGGTGCCCCGCGCCGAGCTCGAGGGGGAGATGGGTGACTCCCACGTGGGCCTGCAGGCCCGGCTGATGTCCCAGGCCCTGCGCAAGCTGGCCGGAGCGGTGAGCAAGTCCCGCACCGTGCTGATCTTCACCAATCAGATCCGGGAGAAGGTCGGCGTGCTCTTCGGCTCCCCGGAGGTCACCTCCGGCGGGCGGGCCCTGAAGTACTACGCGTCTGTGCGGATCGACATGCGTCGCATCGAGACCCTCAAGCAGGGCCAGGAGGCCATCGGCATCCGCGTGCGGGCCAAGGTGGTCAAGAACAAGGTCGCCGCGCCGTTCCGGCAGGCGGAGTTCGACATCATCTATGGTCAGGGCATCTCGCGCGAGGGGGACCTCCTGGACATTGGTGCGGATCTGGGCCTGATCACGCGCTCCGGCACCTGGTACTCATACGGCGACGAGCGGATGGGGCAGGGTCGGGACAACGCGCGTGAATTCCTGCGCACCCACCCGGACCTGGCCGGGGCGATCGAGGGCCGCGTGCGCGAATCGTTGCAGGGCGGGCAGGTCAAGGCCAAGGTCGCATCCGGCGAGGAAGAGGAATAGGTGGCGGGGCGTCGGGCGGCTCTGCCAACCGAGCCCTTCGTCCTGGACCGGCTGGCGCCGAGCCCGGACGGCGCCTGTGTGGTGCTGTGGGTCCATGGGCGGCCGGCGGCGCGCGTGGATCCCGAGGTGCCGGCCGAGCTCGGCCTGGGCTCCGGGGCGCTGGTGGGGGGCGATCTCCTACCCTCCCTCCAGGCGGCGGTCGCGCGGCGTGCGGCCTTCGACCAAGGAGCGCGGCTGCTGGGGCAGCGCGCGATCTCGGTGGCGCACCTGCGCCGACGCCTGGGCGCCGCGTGGGGCCCGGACGCGGCCGAGGCGGCGCTGACGCGCCTTGGCGCCTATCTGGACGACGAGACGCTGGCGCGGAACTGGGTCGCGGCACGGCTGCGGGTGCGGCCGGCGGGCCAGGCGGTTCTGCTGGGCGGCCTGGCCCGCATGGGCATCGGCCGGTCCCAGGCGCAGGCGGCCGTGCGCGAGGCGCTCGGCGGCGGCGCTGCGCGGCAGATGTGTTTGGATGCGGCGCGCCGACAGGCGGGGCGCCTTGCCGCGCTGCCTGCGGAGGTGCGGCGGCGGCGGCTCTGGGGGCATCTGCGGCGCCGCGGGTTTGGCCGGTGGGAAATCGAGGCAGCGCTCCAAGAACTGGAACACGAGGCGGATGACCCAACGGTAGGGGGCGAACGTTGACACCCTTTTGACGCCCACGCTACACTTATCCGGGCAGGGTGTGTCTTGCGGAGCCGTCGCCTCGTTTTTGGAACGTGCATGGCGTGAGCCCGGAAGGGCATGTGCGTGGAAAACGCTGGTGTCGGAGGCCGGGACCCTGTGGGGGTTCGGCTTCTTTATTTTCCGGCCCCTTTTTTCGTGAGCTCCGTGACGGTCGGGAAAAAACGTGAATGGCCGAGGCGACGTTTTTCCGCTCCCGCCACGGGTGGGGGTGAAGATGCTGGAGGTTTTTTGGGTTCTGGCCGTGCTTGCGGCGGCGGCGGTGGGTTTCGGCGGGGGCTACCTGATCCGACGGGCGGTGGGGGAGGCGGCGGTCGGAGGCGCGTCGGCCCAGGCGCGGCGCCTGGTGGAAGAGGCCGAACGGACCGCGGAGCAGAAGCAGCGCGAGATGCTGGTGGAGGGCCGCGAAGAGGTTCAGCGGCTCAGGACCGAGTTCGACCGTGAGATGCGCGAGTTGCGGAGCGAGCAGCAGCGGATCGAGAAGCGCGTGCTGCAGCGCGAGGAGGCTCTGGAGCGCAAGCAGGAGCTCCTGGAGCAGCGTGAGGACGGCCTGCGCGCGCGGGAGGCCGAACTGGAGCATCTGCGGCAGGGCGTGGAGGAGCTGCGGGCCCGGCAGACGGCGGAGCTTGAGCGTGTGGCGGGGTTGCAGCGCGAGGAGGCGCGGCAGATCCTGCTGCAGGGCGTGCGCGAGGAGAGCAGGCGCGAGGCCACGCAGATCATGCGCGAGATCGAGACCGAGGCGCGGGAGAACGGCGACAAGAAGGCCAAGGAGATCGTGGCCCTCGCCGTGCAGCGCTGCGCCGCCGATCACGCCGCGGAGAGCACGGTCTCCGTGGTTGAGCTACCCTCGGACGACATGAAGGGACGCATCATCGGGCGCGAGGGGCGGAACATCCGCACCTTCGAGGCCCTGACCGGGGTGGACCTGATCATCGACGACACGCCGGAGGCGGTCGTCATCTCCGCCTTTGATCCCGTGCGACGGGAGAAGGCGAAGCTGACCCTGCAGAAGCTCATCTCCGACGGGCGCATTCATCCCGCCCGGATCGAGGAGATGTTCGCGAAGGCCGAGCAGGAGATCGAGGACCTGATGCGCGAGGAGGGGGAGCGGGCCGCGGAGGACACCGGGGTCCTCGGCCTGCACCCGGAGCTCATCCGCATCCTCGGGCGCCTGCGCTTCCGTACCTCGTACGGGCAGAATGTGCTGAAGCACTCCGTCGAGGTGGCGCACCTGGCGGGGCTGATGGCGGCCGAGCTGGGCGCCGATGTGCAGTTGGCGCGCCGCGCCGGCCTGGTGCATGACATTGGTAAGGCCACGGACCACAGTGTCGAGGGGACGCACATCACGATCGGCATGGACCTCTTGCACCGCTTCGGCGAGTCCGAGGACGTGGTTCACGCCATGAGCACCCACCACGGAGATTTCGAGGCGCACTCGCTGGAGGCCGTGCTCGTCACGGCCGCGGACAAGCTCAGCGCCAGTCGGCCGGGCGCACGCCGCGAGACGCTTGAGGCCTACATCGAGCGCCTGGAGAAGCTGGAGGAGATCGCGGGCTCCTTCGCCGGGGTGGAGAAGTCCTTCGCGATCAGTGCCGGGCGCGAACTGCGCATCGTGGTGAAGCCAGAGCAGGTGGACGATCTGGAGGCCTACCGCCTCGTGAAGTCGATCTGCAAGCGCATCGAGGATGAGATGCGCTATCCGGGGCAGATCAAGGTGACCGTGATCCGGGAAACCAGGGCCGTGGACTACGCGAAGTGAGCGTCGAGGTGATGCCGGCCGTGCGCATCCTGTTCGTCGGGGACGTGGTCGGCAAACCTGGACGGCGCATCCTGGCGGAGCGGTTGCCGGGCTTGCGCCGTGCCCACCGGCCCGATGTTGTGGTGG
This sequence comes from Bacillota bacterium, assembly GCA_021827805.1. Taxonomy (GTDB): domain Bacteria; phylum Bacillota; class Sulfobacillia; order RBS10-35; family JAJYVN01; genus JAJZWQ01. The sequence continues at coordinate 11,834 of JAKAUG010000265.1, forward strand.
TCAATGGGGAGAACGCCGCGGGCGGGGCGGGGCTGACGCCTCCCACCGCCCGCGAACTGTTTGGGCTCGGGGTCGATGTCCTGACCCTCGGCAACCATGCCTGGGACAAGCGCGAACTGGCCACGAGCATCGACGAGTTCCCCCACCTGGTGCGACCCCTGAACTTCCCGCCGGGTACCCCCGGGCAGGGGTGGCTTGCGCTGCCGTTGCACGGCGGCGGCTTCCTGGGCGTGGTGAACGCGATGGGGCGGGTCTTCTCCGGGGTGCACCTGGACTGTCCGTTCCGGGGCGTGCAGGAGGCCCTGGAGGAACTGGGACGGCGGACCCGCCTGATCCTCGTCGACTTCCACGGCGAGGCCACCTCGGAAAAGACGGCCATGGGATGGTTTCTGGACGGCCGAGTGACCGCCGTGCTCGGCACGCACACGCACGTGCAGACGGCCGATGCCCAGGTCCTGCCGCAGGGCACCGCCTACATGACGGATGTGGGCATGACCGGTCCCTGGGTCTCCTGTCTGGGGGTGGACCCCCACGTGATCGTGGAGCGCTTTCTGACCCAGATGCCCCACCGCTTCGACGTTGCGGAGGGGCCCTGCCAGCTGAATGCGGCGCTGATCGAGGCGGATCCCGCCAGCGGACGGGCGCTCGCGATCACGCCGATCTGTCTGCGCGAGCCCCTGGCCGGGGCCGACGAAGGGACGGGGAGGCCATGACCGGACGCGAGTTGCACCAGCGGGTCCCGGTGCTCGACGCCCACGTGGATACGGTGCTGGCGCTGGAGCAGGGCAGGGAGTTCGGCGCCCGCTCCGCCGAGGGGCAC
>JAKAUG010000028.1 GCA_021827805.1 Bacillota bacterium
CGAGGGTGGAGGTGCTCACGTTGAAGCGGCGCGCCTCGTGGACGGCGGTCCCGCCCTGGACCGCCCACTGGTGCCCCATCGGGTGCTGGTGCAGCCAAAGGACGTTCGGGATGTCCAGCAGAAGGCGAGAGCCGGGCAGCAGGCGATCGGCCACCTGCCCGAGGACCCGGGCGTTCTCCATCACGTCCGCGGCGTAGCCCCAGCTGGCGAACAGGCAGAGGGCTCCGTGAAACAGCCCCAGATAGGGCAGGCGCCGGGCGTCGGCCTCCACCCACTGGACGGTCACGCCGGATGCGGCCGCCCTCTGGCGCGCGAGCGCGAGCAGCCGCGGCTCGCGGTCCACGCCTGTGGGCAAGAAGCCCTGCCGGGCCAGTGCCAGGCTGTGCCGACCCGCTCCGCAGCATAGGTCCAGCACCCGCTGCCCCAGGCGCAGGCCGAGCACGCGGGCCGCGAACGCGGCCTGCTTCTCGGTCTCCGCGACCTCGGCGGCGAAGACGTGGTCGTAGTCATCCCCGACCGTCGCGAACAGTTCCTCGTCCCAGGACCGGCCCGGGTTCCCAACCCGTCCCCGACGGCGCATCACGGCCACACACCCCCCAGGCCCTGTCCACGAGGCCATCCGTCCACGGTGTCGAGGTATGCATCCGGACCGTATCCTCGCTGCTCCCAGTACCCGAGCGTGCGCTCCGCGGCGAGGGTGAGGGCCTGCAACCACTTTACCGATTTGTAGCCGAACATGTCGGGTACCAGAAGCCGCAGCGGAGCACCCTGGGCCCTGGCCAGTGGACGGCCGTCCGCCCGGTGCGCCAGGATCACGCCCTGGGCCCGGGCCTGCACAAGACTGAGCGCATCCACGTACACCCCGTCGAACGAGGTGAACGTGATCCAGGCGGCGCCTGCCTGGGGCTGGGCCCGCGCCAGGATGTCGGCGATGCGGACGCCCTGCCAGGACACGCCTGGAACCTGCCAGCCCGTGACGCAGTGGAACGTCTCGGTCTCGGTGACCTGGGGCAGCGCGAGCAGGTCCTCCAGGGACAGGGAGAGCTGATGTTGCACCAGGCCGTTCACCTGGAGGCGCCAGGTGGTGGGGTCGTAGGTGGGATAGCCCCCCGTGACGGTGTAAAGCTGAAAGCCGGGCAGGGGCGGGCTCCCGGTCCCCGCGGCGTCGCCGGACGCGGCCAGAACCGCAGCCTGTTGGCGCACGCGCGTCAGCCACCCGAGGACCGCCGTTCCCGCCCCGATGCCCACGACGGCCCGCATCAACCGTCCCAGCATGGCCCGCCGCGGCAGGGCCTGGCGCCGCTCCTGCAGACGCCCGAGGTCCTGGCCACGGATGGCGGTTTCGACGCGCACCAGCCCGTGGTACACCGCCCAGAGCCCCATCGCCACCGCCAGGGCGCCGTGCATGGCGAAGGAGCCGCTGCGGAAGGCCTGCGGCGCGGCGGACCACCAGAGCCCGAGACCCGTCAGGACCAGGCCCGCGCCGAGCCAGAGTGTCGCGGACCACTCCCCTGTGGCCAGGAGCCTCCTGCCGAGCGGTACCGCCACAGGCAGGAGCAGCAGTACGCCGAAGCCGATGCCCGCCCACACGTGGATGGCCTCCACGGCGGGCAGCCAGCGGACCAGGCTCGAGTGCAGGCGCGGGAAATACAGCACGGCGCCGGTGAGCAGCTCCAGGGGCAGGAGGATGATCGCCAGCAGGTGCGCCTGCCGCAGGACGCGCGGCCAGCGCCGACCGAAGCCGCGCAGCCGCAGCCAGGCACCGGCTCGGGTCGCCTCCGGATGGTCCATCTGGACCATGCCATCCACCCCTCCTGGACGCGGCCAGGTAGCCATATGGACTATGGGCCATCGTACGTCTGGGCCTCGCACGCTGTCAAAGGCGACGCGCGCGGTGGGAGCGCGCGAGACCCAAGAGGCCCAGAACGGCCGCCGCGGCGGTGAGGACCCGGAAGGGACCGCGCAGAAACCACCACCCAAAGGCGGCGGTGGCGCCCAGGAGGAGCAGAGCGGGCCAGGTGCCGCGATCCGGCCGCGGCGTCTCAGAAGGGGGCATTGAGCAACACCTCAGCGCGGCAGGCTTCCCGCCGCGCGTGCTGGCATGCGGGAGGGCGCGGAATGCGTTGCCGGGGCCCGGGAAAGCCTACGGGCGCGGGGAGGTGCCGCCATGCGCCTGTGGTGGGAGCTCGCCTTGAAGTTCCTGCTGGTGGGCATCGTCGCGGAGCTGGTCCTGCCGCAGGTGGGTCGCGTGAACTGGGCGCAGGCGATGTGGGTCGCCCTCGTGGTGACCGTGGTGGCCTACGCGCTGGGCGACAGGCTGGCGCTCCCCGCCTGGGGTAACGCCGGTGCGGTTCTGGTCGACTTTGTTCTGGCCCTGGCCCTGTTCTCCACGACCCCGCTGCTGGCGCCGGGGTCAAGACTCGACCTCGGGGGCGCGCTGGTGGCCGCGGGCGCCCTGGCGATCATGGAGATCCTCTACCACCAGTACCTGATGCGGCGGCCGCAGGCCAGCTGAAAGCCGGCCTGCGGCTCGCGGCTCAACGGAACTGGGCCGCGAGACCCTCCAGGGCCTCGTTGTCCGGCTTGGTGGCCAAATCGGCCATCGGCCGATCGGTGTATCCCTTGAGGTGCTCGCGGAACGATGGACGTTCGTCGCGATACAGCACCCCGGTCACCAGGTCCCCGTGCTCCAGGAGCTTGGCGTAGGCCGCCGCCTTACTCGTGGGGTCATAGTCCGGGTCCTCCTCCAGGTTGTGCAGGTGCTTCTTGAACCACTCGTAGACGCCGACCTTCTCACCATTCTCCAGGATCGTCGGCCGCCACGTCACGCATGGGCTCTGCACATTCAGCAGCGAGAAGCCCTTGTGCGAGATGGCCTGCACCATCAGCTCCGTCAGCTGCCTGATGTTGCCGGAGAACCCCTGGGCGATCCAGGAGCACTCGTTGGCCAGAGCCACCCGCAGCGGGCGCACCGGTCCGTCCGCTGAGCCCTGGGGCGTGGTCGGGCTCACGAAGCCCGTGGGCGAGGTGGGGCTCGTTTGACCCTTGGTCAGCCCGTACACCTGGTTGTCCATGACGATGTACGTGATGTCCACGTTGCGCCGGACGGCGTGCATGAAATGTCCGGCCCCAATGCCGTAACCATCCCCGTCGCCCCCCGAGGCGATCACCGTCAACTCGGGGTTGGCCAGCTTCACGCCCTGGGCCACGGGCAGCGAGCGGCCGTGGAGGGTATGCAGCCCGTAGGAGTTGAAATAGCTGTTGATCTTCCCGGAGCAGCCGATCCCGGAAACCACCACGATCTGATGCGGCTGCAGGCCCAGCCGGGCCGCCGCGGAGCGCAGGGCGTTGAGCACGCCGAAATCGCCGCACCCGGGGCACCAGGTCGGGTACTCGCTGACGAACGCCTTAGGCGATACGAGCGTTGCGGACATCCGCCAAGACCTCCTCCGCCCGCTGCACGACTTCCGCGGGCCGGAACGGATCCCCGTCATACTTGCGCAGCCCGGGGAGCAGGTCGCCCCCGCACTGCGCCCGGATCAGATGGGCCAGCTGACCGGTCGCGTTGTGCTCGCACACCAGGGCCACCTTGGCCCCGGCCAGGGCGGCGGTGAACTCCTCCACCGGGAAGGGCCACACACGCCGGATCTGACAGACGGCGACGCGGGCGCCCTTGGTGTTCAGGCGGTCGGCGGCCTCCCACATGGGTCCGGTGACCGAACCCATACCGACGAGCAACAGGTCGGCCGGCAGATCGCCCCGCAGGGCGACTCCAGGGAAGTCCACCTGCTGGACCTTGCGCAGGCGCTTGTCGTGGATCCGCCGCCGGGTGTCCTGGGACTCGGTGATGCGCCCGACGAAATCGTGCTCATCCGCCGTGTTCAGGTGCACCCCGCCCGGGGTCCCGGGCAGGACGCGCGGCGAGATGCCGTCCTCGGTCTCTTCGAAGCGCTGGTAGGGGGCACCGAGTTGCGTCAGGGACTGGGCGTCCAGCAACTTGCCACGGTCGATGCGCACGCGGTTCCAGTCCAGGGATTCCACGGTGCCCTTGCCCATCCCCAGCGTGAGGTCCATGGCCACGATGACCGGGCACTGATGGGTGTCTGCCAGGTTGAAGGCCGCCGCGGTGTCATAGAAGCACTCGTCGTACGTTCCAGGGGCCAGGACGACCCGGGGGATCTCCCCGTGCGAGCCGTAGACCATCTCGTTGATGTCGCCCTGCTCGGGCTTGGTGGGCAGCCCGGTTGCCGGTCCGCCGCGCTGCACGTTCACGATGACGACGGGCGTCTCGGTCAGGCCAGACAGACCGAGGGCCTCCTGCATCAGGCTGAACCCGGGCCCGGAGGTGGACGTCATGCCGCGCGCGCCGGCATAGTTCGCGCCAATGGCCATCAGGATCGCGGAGATCTCGTCCTCAGCCTGGACCACGACGCCGCCGAACTTGGGTACCTCCCGGGCCATCCATTCCATGATCATGGACGCCGGGGTGATCGGGTAGGCCGCCAAGAAGCGGCAGCCCCCCGCCAGGGCCCCGAAGGCGGCGGCATTGTCGCCCTCCATCGTCAGCCGTCGCTTGGGCTCACGCACCGGCGCAATCTGCAGGTGGGAGAACGTGCCGAAATGGTCCAATACGTAGCGATAGCCGCGGTCGATGGCCTCATAGTTGGCCTGGACGACCTTCTCGCCCTTGCGGCCGAAGGTGGCCTGCACAAGGTCGCGGAAGGCCTGCCTGTCCAAACCGGTCACGGCGCAACTGGCACCCATGGCGACCATGTTCCAGTACAGGTCGCCCCCGATCTCGGCGGCGATGTCATGGAAGGGCACCTTCAGCAACTGGATGCTGCTGCTCTCGGGCAGGGCGGCCTCCATGCCCGCGTCGGCAACGATCACACCGTCTGGGGCCATCTCAGGGAGGTTCATGTCGATGGCCTCCTGAGCCCCCTCACGGTCGATGACGAGAACGTCGGTGCAATCGCCCATGGCGAAGACCGGTCGATGGGAAACGCGCACCTGATAGTTCGTGTGCCCGCCCATGATCCGCGACATGAAGTGGCGGTACCCGAACGTGTAGTATCCGAGCCGGCTGCAGGCGTCCAGGAAGACCGATCCCGGCTTTTCGATGCCGGATCCCTGCTGGCCGCCTACCTTCCATACCAACTCGGTCCGCATGGGGGTCACCCCTTTCCGGGCAATTATAGCCCCTCAGGCAGAGAGCGCCAACGGTGGCCCTCCGCCAACCGTGACTCAGACATGATACGTGTCTCCGAGCCGCCCGCATAGCCCTGCTGCCTGCCGCCACTGCGCGAGACTGGGTGCGCTGGACCGCTGAACCGCTCCGTGTGCGCGCGCCCACCGGCCGCCGCGCGGCGGGCGGCATGGCAGAGGAGCATTCTGGGCAGGATGGCACGCAGGACCCGCTGGCGGGGAGTGACTGCGGTGCTGGGCGTGATCATCCGCTTCATCGTCGCGGCGTTGGTGATCCTGTTCGTGGGCTTTCTACTGCCGGGCTTTCACATCACGGGCTTCTGGAACGCGCTGCTTGCGGCGCTGGCCATCGCCCTGGTGGGTTGGGTGGTCGAGTCGCTGTTCGGTCACAGGGTGTCTCCCTACTCCCGGGGGCTGGTGGGGTTCCTGGTGGGCACCGTCGTCCTCTACGGCGTCCAGTTCGTGATTCCCACGATGCATGTCACGATCCTGGGCGCCCTGCTGGCCTCGCTGGTGATCGGGATCATCGACGCGTTTGTCCCGACGGAACTGCGCTAATCGGGCTCGGGTGCGCATATGTCGCGGTCGGGGGGACGTCGCGTGCGCACGATCGGTGGCCTCGGGCTGGCGTTGGGGTACGTGGCGGCCGTGCTCGTGGCGGCTGTGCTGGCCATGGGCGGGCACGCCCGGCGTGCCGTGCCGGCCGAGGCGCCCATCGGAGGCGCCTCCAGCCCGGCGACACCGGCCCCGTGGGCCGCTGTGCGCGTGGCGCCGGACGGCTGGCGCGGGCTGGGGAGCGCGGCTGTGGGCGCGGCCAGCTGGCTCCTGGGCGGCTTTGAGCCCAAGGCGGCCTCCGTCCTCCGTGCTGCCTTCCCTGGTCTGCCGACAAACGCACCCACCGCCCCGGCCAACGCGACCGCGGAGTAGCGCCGGCCTCGCGAGGCGTCGGCGCTCGTCCCCGCCCTGCTTGACAGGCGACCGGCACAGGGGCGACCATCCAGGCGTCCCACCGAGACCCTCACGGCCGGGCGGCGTTCAGGCGCGCCACGCGGGGAGACGGTTGCGCTGCGCGGACCAATCGGCCAGGGGCTGATGCCAGCCGCGGCCAGAACGACGTGGTGAAACGGGTTTGACCGATCAGCAGGCCCTCGGCCGCAACTTCTGCATCATCGCGCACATCGACCACGGCAAGTCGACGCTCGCGGACCGCCTGATCGAACGGACCGGCACCCTGGCTGCCCGCGAGATGCAGGAGCAGGTCCTGGATTCCATGGAACTGGAGCGCGAGCGGGGCATCACCATCAAAGCCCAGGCCGTGCGGCTGCAGTACCAGGCTCGCGACGGGCAGGCTTACACGCTCAACCTCATCGACACCCCCGGCCACGTGGACTTCCACTATGAGGTCTCCCGGAGCCTCACCGCCTGCGAGGGTGCGATCCTGGTCGTGGACGCCACGCAGGGGGTTGAGGCGCAGACCCTGGCCAACCTCTATCTGGCATTGGACCACGACCTGACGGTCCTGCCGGTGATCAACAAGATCGACCTGCCCTCGGCGGACGTGCCGCGGGTCTCCGAACAGCTTCAGAACCTGGGCTTCGGAGCGGAGGAGGTCCTCGCCGTCTCCGCCAAGGAGGGGTTGGGGATCGCGGAACTCCTGGAGGCGGTTGTGGCGCGGGTGCCGCCGCCCAGGGGCGACCCGGGAAGGCCCCTGCGCGCGCTGATCTTTGACAGCGCGTTTGACCCATACAAGGGTGTCATCGCCTATGTCCGCGTCGTGGACGGCCAGCTCCGACCCGGGGACCGCATCCGGCTGATGGCCACGCGCAAGAGCTTTGAGGTCGCCGAACTCGGCGTCTTCCGGCCGGCGCGGGCCGCGGTGCCCACCCTGAACGCCGGCGATGTGGGGTACCTGGCCGCGGCGATGCGGCACGTCTCGGACTGCCGCGTGGGGGACACGGTCACCTCTGAGGACCATCCGGCCTTGGAGGCACTGCCAGGCTACCGTCCCGCCAAACCCATGGTCTTCGCCGGGGTCTACCCCGTGGATTCTGGCGAGTACGGGCGGCTGCGCGACGCCCTGGAGCGGCTGCAGCTCAACGACGCGGCGCTGACCTTCGAGGCCGAGACGTCCGCCGCCCTGGGCTTCGGCTTCCGCTGCGGCTTTCTGGGCCTGCTGCACATGGACGTGATCCAGGAGCGCCTTGAGCGAGAGTACGACCTGGAACTCATCGTCACGGCGCCCTCGGTGGCCTACCGCGTCACGCGCACGGACGGCACGGTGGAGGAGGTGGACAACCCCGCCCACCTACCCGACCGCGCCACGGTGCGCGAGATCGCTGAGCCGATGGTCCGCGCGTCCATCTTCACGCCCACCGAGCACCTGGGGCCGCTCCTGGACCTTTGCCGCGAGCGGCGCGGGGAGCAGACGGCCATGGAGTATCTGGATCCGACGCGCGTGCGCCTGGAGTACCGGCTCCCCTTGGCCGAGATCATGTTCGACTTCTTCGACCAACTGAAGTCCCGCAGTCGCGGATACGCCACCCTGGACTACGAGCCGGAGGGCTACGTGGCCGCCGATGTGGTCAGGGTGGACATCCTCGTGGCCGGTCAGCCCGTGGACGCCCTCTCCTGCATCATGCACCGGGCCAACGCTCCCACACGAGGCCGGCGCCTGATCGAGCGCCTGCGCACGCTGATCCCGCGCCAGCAGTTCGAGGTGGCCCTGCAGGTGGCGATCGGCGGCAGGATCCTGGCACGGGAGAACATCCCGCCGCTCCGCAAGGACGTGCTGGCCAAGTGTTACGGCGGCGACATCACGCGCAAGCGCAAGCTCCTGGAGAAGCAGAAGGAGGGCAAGCGCCGCATGAAGGCCGTGGGGGCGGTCGAGATCCCCCAGGAGGCCTTCATGGCCGTCCTCAAGGCCGAGGAGCCCTAGCGTTCTGGGGGCGCGGTGCGACTGGAGCGGCGGCGGCAGGGAGCCGGCGGCCCGCACCGTATTCGGACCGGGGTCCGGGAGGGTCGCATCGCCGCTGGAGTCCGGAAAGGGGGAAGCGGCTTGGCCGAGCGTCTGCGTGTGGCCCTGATTGGCACCGGTGGGATCAGCCGGTTTGCGCACATTCCCGCCTGGCGCTCGCTGGCCGGGGTCGAGGTCGTGGCGGTTGCCGAGCCGGTGGCGGAGCGCCGCCTCCAGGCCCTCGAGGGGCTGGGCGATCCCCAGGGGCAGCGCGTGCGGGCCTTCGCCTCGTATGCGGAGATGCTGGATGCCTGTCGTCCGGACCTGGTGGACGTGACAATCCAGCCCGGCGGCGCCAAGAACCTGGCCATCGAGACCGCGCTTGGCGCGGGCTGCCACGTCACCTGCCAGAAGCCCTTCACCCTGGACCTGCCGAGCGCCGTGGCCCTCACGGACCGGGCCAGAACCCTGGGCAGGATCCTCTCGGTCAACCAGCAGGCCCGCTTTGCCCCCGCCTTCGCCGCGGCCCGGCGAGCGATCGAGGAGGGTGGGCTGGGGGATCTGCGCACGATCCGCCTCTGGAGTGACTTTCCCAATCCCGGGGACCGGCAGTGGCTGGAGTACTCGGTGCACAGCTTCGATCTGGTGCGCTTCTGGGCGGGCCGGGAGCCTCGGCGGGTGCGTGCCTGGTGGAAGCGGCAGACGGAGCAGCCCCAGTTTGTGCTCGGGGTCTGGCTGGACTTCGGCGGGCCCCTGATGGCCGAGATCTGGGACGAGATGTCCTCCTCCACGACGCTGCGCTGGGGCTTTCGCCTCATGGGCGACCGGGGGAGCCTCAGCGGCCACGAGGCATTCGGCGAGGGGATGGTACCGGCCGAGGTCGCCATGGCCCTGGCGGGGGTGCCGGGGGAGACCCTGACCCCGGTGCACCCGCCCTATGTGCCGGCGGCCTTTGCCTGCTACTTCGCGGCGCTGGTGGCCGCCATCGAGGGCCGGGGCCCCGTCCCCACACCCGCCGCGGACAACCTGCAGACGCTGCGCCTGGCGTTTGCGGCGAGGCGTGCGGCCGACGACGGAGCGTGGGTCGACCTCTAGCCGGGGCCTGCCTGGCCCGGCCGATCAGCGCAGGCGCTCGGCGGCCTCCAGGATGTCCGCTGGCACCCCTTCCCGGCAGGCCTGCACGTTGGCCCGCAGGTGCTCGACGGACTTGGTTCCCACCAGCATGCTGCTCACCCCAGGATGGCGCGCGCAGAATGCCATACCCAGGGCCGTTAGGCGGGCCCAGTCCTGGCCGACCAGATCGAGGTAGGGGCGCAGGCGGGCCTGCATGGCTGGATTCTGCGCGGACGTCTCCGCGGCGCGAGGCGTGAGCCAGCCCCCGGCCAGCGGTCCCCGCAGCAGCACGCCGATGCCCGCGGCGTGCGCCTCGTGGATGGCCTGCTCCGCGGAGCGGTTCAGCAGGCTGTAGTCGAGCTGGAGCACCTGGAAGCAGCCCATGCGGATGCAGCGCGTCGCGAGATGGTTGGGGCAGGAGGCACCCAGAAACCGCACGTGCCCCGCGTCCTGGGCCTCCCGCATGGCCCGTACGGTTTCGCCCTCGTCCAGTACCCGCTCGGGGTTGGGACCGAAGTGGATCTGCATCAGGTCGATCACGCTGGTCTGCAGCAGTTCGCGGCTGCGCAGGATGCTGTCCCGGATGGCGTCATGGCTGAAGTCATAATACGTGCCGGGTTCGCTGCTGTGCTCGCCGCACTTGCTGGCCAGCACGAACTCGCTGCGGCGGCTGTGCACGGCGTCCCCGATGCGGGCCTCACTCTGGTGGTAGGCGGACGCGGTATCGATCAGGTTCAGCCCGAGGTCGAGCACGGCGTGCAGCACGGAGGCCGCCGTTTCCGCCTCGGGGCGGCGTCGGCGCTGCCCCTCGCCCAGTCCCCAGTCGCGGCCGATTTCCAGCGCGCCAAAGCCCAGGACGGTCACCAGGGGGCCGCCATGGCATAGAGCTCGCCGTTCCAGGGTCGACACCGCCAACACCTCCCGGCCAGGCGCCGGTTCGCCGGATTCTTCAGCCCTCCTGCGTTGCTGCTCCATCCTGCACGATATGGTAGTGTCCGTCGTATGGAGGAACCGCGCGACGCGTCGGGGACCAGGCGTCTGCGCCCATGGGCGGTTGGCCTGCCCCTGGGTTTGATCGTGGTACTGGAGCTGCTCCGGGACCTCGTGCTGCGGCCCCGCTGGGGGGCCCAGCGCGCGGCCGATACGGTCACCGTGCTGGCCCTGGTCGGGCTGGCGGTGTTCTCGCTGATCATCTGGAGGTTGGTCGAGAGGGCGGAGCGGGATCTGGCGGGCGCCTATGAAACCGCCCGGATCAAGGAGCGCCAATTGATGGCCCTGCACGAGGCGGCGCTCTCGGTGACCGGGGCGCTGGATCTGGAGACGGTGCTGCGCCGGGTGGTCGAGGCCAGCAGGGGCGTCATTGGCAGCCGTTACGGCGCCGTCGCCGTGCTTGCTCCCGACGGCACGATCGGGCAGTTCGTCACCTCGGGGGTGGACGCGGCCACGCGCAGGCTGCTCGGTGCCGCGCCTGTGGGCCATGGCCTCCTGGGCCTGGTGAGCGAGGAGGGCAGGCCGCTGCGGGTGGACGACATCACCGCCCACCCACGCTCCGTGGGCTTCCCGCCGCACCATCCGCCGATGACGACCCTCCTGGCCGTGCCGCTGCGATTCCAGGGAGAGATCTTCGGGAGCCTGTATCTGGCCGACCGGGTGGACGGTCGGCCCTTCACGCCGAGCGACCAGGTGATGTTGGAGCGCTTCGGGGCGCAGGCCTCGATCGCGGTGGCGAACGCGCGTCTCTATGGAGAGGTGCAGCGTCTCTCCCTGCTGGAGGAGCGCGAACGAATCAGCATGGACCTGCACGATGGCGTGCTGCAGAACCTGTACGCCACCGGCCTCGGGCTCGAGGCGGCCCTGGAAGAACTGGAGCGCGACCCCGAAGCGACGCGGCGGGGTGTGGACTGTGCCATCGAAAGTCTGCACGGCACCATCGCCGACATCCGCCACTACATCTTCGACCTGCGGACGGCCGGGACGGAGTCCAAGCTGCCCGTGGTGCTGCGCCAACTTCTGGACGCCATGGCCCATCCGGGAGTGGCCGTGGCCCTGGACGTGGTCGGGGAGGTGCCAGAACTCGACCCCCAGGTGCAGTGGGAGACCTGGCACGTGGCACGGGAGGCCATGGCCAACGCCCTGCGCCACGGCCACCCTCAGAGCGTCGCGGTCCACCTGGCGGTCACGGGGGCCGCCCTGTCGCTGGAGGTGCGCGACGACGGGAGGGGCTTTGACGCGCAGGCGGAACAGCACGAGCAGCATCACGGCCTGCGCAACATGCGGCGCCGGGCCGAGGTTGTGGGCGGAACCCTGCGCATCGACAGCGCACCTGGGCAGGGGACCGTGGTGTCCCTGACCGTGCCCATGAAAGGTGGGGAGGCGTCCAGTGATCACAGTCTTGCTGGTGGATGACCACGACGTGGTGCGGGCCGGCCTGCGGACGTTGCTGGAACGCGCTGGCGGCGTCGAGGTCGTGGGTGAGGCGGCCACCGCCGCGGCGGCGCGCGTCGAGGCCCTGCGCACCAAACCCGACGTCGTGGTGCTCGATGTGCGCCTTCCGGACGGCAGCGGGGTGGAGGTCTGCCGAGACATCCGCGCCGAGCGGCCCGAGACCAAGGTGCTGATGCTGACCTCCTTTGCCGACGATGAGGCCCTGTTCGCCTCGATCATGGCGGGGGCGGCAGGGTATCTGCTGAAGGAGAGTCGGGCCCAGGCCCTGCTCTCGGCGGTGATGACGGCCGCCGCGGGCGGGTCTCTGCTGGATCCAGCGCTCACCCAGAGGGTATTCGAACGTCTCCGCAGCGGGACGTCCGGCGCCGCGGATCCCCTGGCCCAACTCTCGGCCCAGGAGCGGCGCATCCTCGAGCTGATCGCCGAGGGCAAGACGAACCGGGAGATCGCCGCCCAGGTCTACCTCAGCGACAAGACGGTCAAGCACTATGTCAGCAACATCCTGGGCAAGCTGCAGATCTCGCGGCGCAGCGAGGCGGCGGCGGTGTGGGCGCGCAGCCATCCGTCGGAGGCCGCGGACAAGGCCCCCTGAGGCGGGGAACTGTCGCCGCGACCTCCGCGGGACGGAACGGGTCCGCGGCGTCCGCCACCCTCCCTCCCCTCGCGACAAGCGCGATGCCGTGCTGAGCCCACGGTTCGCGACATCCATGGCACTCCGCAAGGCCGCCAGTTTCCAGTCTGATCCTTTCCTGGCTCGCGGCCGTATGCTCTCCTCGTGGAGTGGTGTGGGGATGCGGGTGCGTGGCGGCAGAGAGCGCCTTGCCGGACGGTGGCCGCAGCC
>JAKAUG010000186.1 GCA_021827805.1 Bacillota bacterium
TGTAGTGGGCGTCGCTCGCCAGAAGGCCGATGCGCCGCGCCTCCAGTGCCCGCAGGAGCGCGGCCGTGTCCGCGAGGTCCCAGTCCTGGTAGCCTGGGCTGTAGGGGGCCGTCAGCCGAAACCCAGCGGAGGCGGCGCGTCCCCCCGCCTCCGCCAGCACCCGTTCACCGAGGGCGGCCACCGCCGACGTGCCGCAGGCGTCCAGGACCACGGCGCGGGCATAACATCCGGCGGCGAAGGCCTCGCGGACGGCATCCCCCACGGCCCCGCCCACCGTACCGGCGAACAGGGTGACACGCTCCGCCCCGGCCAGGACGCGGGTCAGGGCCGGGCTGCGCCAGCGGAGCCCCAGTTCCGGGACGCCGAGCGCATCCTCTGGCCCCCGGCACTCCAGAGCCGCGTCCGCCTGCAGCAGCAGGGGCTGCAGCAGGCCCGTCGCCTGCCGCATGCCGTCCGCCACCTGCTCCAGGGAGGACGGCGAGGGCCGGGTGCGGCCCGGCCGATAACCCAGTTGGCGCAGCACCTCGTCTCGCGCAAAGGGCAGGTCCGCACGCGCCTGCCCCAGCATCCGGTCCGCCGTGCTGACCATCCCAGTCGCCTCCGCCTACGGCCCTCGGCGCCACGGAGCAATGGCCTCCGCCACCGCCCGCACCGTGCGGGCGCTTCCCATGGGGAAGAGGTGCAGCCCAGCCACATGTGGCGCCAGCGCCACCGCCATCTCCAGCAGGATCTCCATGCCGGTCTCGGGCCCACCGGCCTCCAGGCGCTCGATCACGGCGGGCGGGACCTCCATGCCGGGGATGGCCGAGAAGTGTCGAGCCCGCTCGGCGTCCCGCAGCGGCAGCAGCCCGTACAGGATGGGAATCCCCAGCGCGCGCCGGCTCTCCTCGAACTTCAGCGCGCGCGCCACATCGAAGATCGGCTGGGTCTGGCAGAACCTGGCCCCGGCCTGGACGCGGCGCGCCAGCTTGTCCAGTTCCCGTGCCAGATCCACGGCCCCGGGGTTCACCGCGCATCCGACCAGGAGGTCGGTGCGACCCTCCAGATCGCGCCCGCTGGCCGTGCGTCCGGCGTTGAGGGCGCCGACCGCGGCGATCAAACCCTCGGCCTCCAGATCCCCAACCACCTTCGCCTCGGGCTCGTCCCCGCGCCCCGGCGGATCCCCGGAGATGACCAGCACGCTGCGCAGACCCCAGGCGGCGGCCCCGAGCAGTTCGGCCTGCACCGCGATGCGATTGCGGTCCCGCGGCGTGAGGTGCGCGACCACCTCCACGCCGAGCCGGGAGCGGATGGCCGCGGCCGCGGCCATGCCGGCCATGCGGACCCGGGCCAGAGACCCGTCGGTGATGTTCACCGCGTCCACGTGCGGAGCAAAGCGCTCCGCGCGCTCCAGCAGCGGCCCGAGGTCCGGCGCGCGCGGGGGCTCGATCTCCGCCGTCAGCAGGCACCCGGGACGAGCCAGCCGTTGGACCAGGGCCAGGCCGTCGACAGGACTCACCGCTCACGCCCCCCAGGAGCAAATCCATACATGGACATCACCGCGGCAAGCCCACCGCCCGGGCCCAAATCCCGAGCTCGCCACCCGGAATATAGATCAACACTGGCACAACCGTAAAGAAGTCCGCCGCTCACCCCAGCACCCGGCAGCCGCCGTCGGCCTGGCCGACGAACACCTTGGGGTCCAGGCCCACGAACAGACCGTGCTCCACCACACCCGTGATGGCCTTGATCTGGCCCGCCAGCCCGCTGAGCCCGCCGCCCGGCGGGAACGTGGTGTCCAGGATCCAGTTCCCGCCGTCGGTCAGGACCGGGCCGGAGGGTCCCTGGCGGAGTCGTGGGGAGCCACCAAGGCGCTCCAGGGCGGCAACGCACCTGGTCCAGCCGAACGGGATGACCTCCACGGGCACCGAGGCCCTCTCCCCCAGGTGCTCCACCAGCTTGCTCTCGTCGACGACGATCACCAGGCGCCGGGCGGCCAGGGCCACGATCTTCTCACGCAGGAGCGCCCCGCCCAGCCCCTTGATCAGATCGCGCTCCGGACTGACCTCGTCGGCCCCGTCGATGTCCAGATCAAGATTGGGATGCTCCTGGAGGGTGGTGAGGGGGATCCCCAGCTCCCGGGCCTGCCGGGCCGTGGCCTCGGAGGTCGGCACGCCCAGCACCTGGAGCCCCTCCCGCGCGCGCTCGGCCAGGGCCTCGACCACCAGAGCCGCCGTGCTGCCCGTCCCCAGCCCGACAACCATGCCGGAGTCCACCTCCCGGACGGCACGGCGGGCTGCCACGGCCTTCTGGGCTGCCTGGTCCAACGACAACGCCTGTCCCCCCCGGCTGCGTCATGCTTGGGTCTGTTCTGCAATGGAATCCACCGGCCTGCGCCGGGTCCCGGCCGCAAGCCGCCCGTCCGCCGGCGGGAGGCGGCGCGCCCAAGGCGAATGTTCCCTGCCGGATCGCCGCGGCTCCGCGGAACCCCTGCCGTCCCGCGGGGCGTGGGCCGCATCCGGCCCCAGGCAGCATACCAGCGTAGGGGATACCCCGATAGCACCCCCACGGTGGATGGCCGCGGGGGATGGGGGGACGACCGCCATGCGCGGCAGAGGGGCGGGGTGGGCGGCCCTGGCCACCCTCCTCGGGGTCCTGCTCACGGGCGCGACACACCGACCCGCGAGTCCGGTGCTCTGGGCGCGACCCTGCGCCCACGGCGCCGCCTCCCTGGCAGCACTCCCGCCGGGCAAGAGCTCGCTGCACATGACGGCGCGCGGTGGCGGCTGGGCCCTGGCGGGGGGCCGCGTGCTGCACACCTCCGACGGGGGCCGCGGATGGTGCGACGTCACCCCCACCAAGGGGCGTACGACCCGCCAGCTCCCCACGCTGGTGCCCGACCGCGCGGACTTCCTTGACGGCCGCCAGGCCTGGTTGGCGGACAGCCAGCTCCTCGGCGATGAGGTGTGGCTTCTCCACACGCAGGACGGGGGGCACAGCTGGCAGGCGCACGAGGTGCCCGTCGATACCCGCGGCGCGGTGGTCTCTGTGCGCCAGCTGGACTTCCTGAACAACCGGCAGGGCTGGATGCTGATCGGCGCCTCGGGCGGGCCAATCCCGGGGGGGGTGGCGGGGGTGACGCTTCTGTACAGGACAGACAACGGCGGAGTCAGCTGGGCGCCCGCCTCAGAGATCTCCCACAGAACCTACCCACCGGGGACCATGCCGCCGCCGGGCCAGATCGAGGGCATGCGCTTCCTCGACCCCTCGACCGGCTGGGCCACCGCGGGGACGGTCGGGGACAACGGCCCCTTCTCCAGGGACTGGCTCTTGAGCACCGTGGATGCGGGGGCCACGTGGAACGCGGTGCCGACCGTGCCGCCGGCCGCCTACCCGTATCCCCAGGCCTCCACGCTCCAGGTGCATCCCGGTGCCCCGGAGTTCTTCTCGCCCAGCCAGGGGATCCTGCCAGTGCGCCTCGGGGCGTTCGGCAGTCCCGACCTCTGGGTCTTCTACCGGACCTCCGACGGCGGGGCCACCTGGGCGGCGGGCACGCCGGTCCCGGGGCGCCGGCACGAGGCCTTCGCCTTCTGGGCCCCGAACGACGGCGTCGTGCTCGCCGACGATGGCACCTGGCAGCGCACCCGCGACGGCGGGCAGAGCTGGACCAGAACACCGGCCCCGGTGCCTGCCGTGCGCGCCCTCGACCTCATCGCGCCACAGTTGGGCTGGCTCCTCGACACGCGGGGGAACCTGTGGCAGAGCACGGACGGCGGGGCGCACTGGGTCAGGGTGTCTGGCGCATCCGGGGCCACGCAGCCGCCCGGCCCCGCGGCGTGGATTCCCGCCTCGCTTCGCGCCGGCTTCGCCTCCCTGGCCTCGCGGCTCGCCTGCCGCCTGTGGCTCGGCTGCGGTATGCCGCCCCGCCCAACCTCCCTCTGCGTGCGTCCGGAGACGCCCCTGCTTCACCGTCTGTGGACGGACCTGCATCCGAGTCCCCCGCCCTTTGCCGAGCTGGAGATGGCGACCGCCGAGGACGGCTGGGCGCTGGCGGGCGGGCGGCTGCTGCACACCACCGACGGCGGTGGCCGCTGGGTGGATGCGACGCCGGGCGGCTGCCTGCTCTCCACGCTGGATGTCCTCGGCCCGAACACCCTGTGGGTGGCGGCGGCGGCGGATCGGGGCAGGATCGTGACCACGTTTGCCACCACCGATGCCGGTTGGCGCTGGTGGCACGCGGAGGTGGCCGTGCCCACCTCGGCGAGCCAGCCCGTTCTGCGCTTCCGCAACGCGCGACAGGGCACCCTGACCGTGCCGTTGGCGGCCAGGGGGGTCGTCGAGATGTATCACAGCAACGACGGAGGCCTGCACTGGGCGGCTGGCGGAAGCGTCGCCGCGCCGCGCCCGGCGCCGCCGACCCTGCACCTCACATCGCTCGACCAGCTGGGCGGCACCCTGGAATTCGCCCTGGCCGGAGAGAGTCTGGGCCTGAGCAGCGATGGCGGTGCCCACTGGAGCGTGGTCTACCGGGGGCAGGACCTGGAGGGCGCGAGGCTGATCGACTTTCTCTCCCCGGAACAAGGTTGGGCGGTCGTGGTCCCGGGCGGGCCTGGGTACCGGAGCGGTTCCACAGCACCCTGGCGGCTGCTTGAAACAGCCGACGGCGGCAGATCGTGGCGTCTGATCTCCGGCTTTGGCTCCTGAGCGGACGTTCAGCGCGGTGGAGACGGCCCTGATCCGCTCGACCGCCGATCGGGTCCCCGCGCGGGCACGAGCCTGGAACCGGTCTCGCCGGGGAAGTCCCCGGGCCCGCAACCGCCATGAGGCACTGCGATGCCACTGGCGCAGCCGTCCCACGTCTTGTGGTGCGCGCGGCCATTCCTCCCGCACGCCTCCACCCTGGTCCTTGTGGCAACCCATGGGCCATGGTAGCATCCGTCACACAACTGCATAGCGGTCGCGGGTGCCCCGCTGCCAGCCACAGCCAGGCAGCGGGGAGAATAGGGAAGTCCGGGGTGCCGTTCCGCCTCCGAGTCGATCGCTCGGAGAGAGGCGGCCAAGCCGGCGCGGTCCCGCCACTGTAATCTCAAGACGTCGCGTGATCGCCGCGGCGCCCCACTGCCCTTGCGGGTGGGAAGGGGGCGCGACGTCGATGCGAGAGAGCCAGGAGACCTGCCCGTGACCGGGAGGCAGCCACGCCCTTCGGAGCAAAGGGGGCTACCCGGATGTCCTTGGCGATCTGTCGCCGTGGGCGGGTCTCATTCCGCCTGCGGCCCCGGCTGCTGCTGGTTTCCGCACTCGTCGTCTCGTCCCTGGTATCGGTGACAGCCTGCGGTGCGGTGCCCGTGGGCTCCTCGCCCGGCGCTTCCTCCTCCAGCGTCAGCGCCACGAGCTATCCACTGACGATCACGGACGACACCGGCCGCAAGGTCACGATCCCGCACCGTCCCACGCGCATCGTCTCGCTGACCCTGGGCACGGACGAGATCCTGCTGCAGATGGTCAACCCGCAGCGCGTGGTCGGCGTCACCCAGTATGCCAGTCAACCCGCCATGTCCTTTGTCGCCGACAAGGTGGGGCAGGCGGCCCAGCTCGCAAGCGCCAACGCGGAGCAGGTCATCGCCCTCAAGCCGGACCTGGTCTTCGCCGCCGACTACACCAAGCCCGGGGTCGTACAGCAACTGGAGCAGGCGAACATCCCGGTCGTGGAGTTCACCACCTTCAGCTCCATGAGCGACGTCGAGAAGCACGTGCAGGTGGTGGCCAACCTGGTTGGGGACCCGGCCAAGGGCCAGCAGATGGTGGCGGCGATGCGGACCGAGCTGGCACGGGTGGCAAAGGAGGTCAAGGGCCTCTCCAAGCCGACGGTGGTCTACTACAGCGGCTACGGCTACGTGGCGGGCCAGGGCACCACGGTCGACGCCCTGATCGCGGACGCTGGCGGCATCAATGCCGCGGCCGGCATCCAGGGCTGGAAACAGGTCGGCCCGGAGGAACTCGTGGCCCTCAAGCCGGACATCATCCTCACGGATACCAACGGGCCCAAGGACATCGTCCAGGGAGCCCAGGCCCAAAAGCTCCTGACCCTGCCCGCCCTGGCGGGTGTACCCGCCGTCGAGCACAGGCAGGTCTGGGGCCTGTCCTCGCGAGCGATCACCGATGTCTCCCAGTACATGGCCTGGGATGTTCAGGACGTGGCGTCGCTGCTGCATCCCCACCATGTCACCGCCTACCAGCCCTGAACCACGTCAGGCCTTCGGGGCGCAGGCCTCTTGCAAATTGCAAGCGATCTGCGCCCCACCACTGCGCGCATGCTAGAATGACGCGGCTCACCCAGATCGCGCGGGGGGGATGCGGGGTGCCTGGGGCCAAGGCGGAGTTGTGTGTCATCGTGGGTTCGGGTTGCGCCGGTCTGACGGCCGCGGTGTATGCGGCGCGCGGGCGCCTGAACCCTCTGGTCATCGAGGGCATGGAGCCGGGAGGGCAGCTGGCGCTCACCAGCGTCGTGGAGAACTTCCCGGGCTTTCCCGAGGGTATCGGGGGCTACGATCTCGTGGACAGCATCCGGCGGCAGGCGGAGCGCTTCGGCGCGCGCTACCGCTCCTCGGTCGTGTCGCGCATTGAGCTGGACCGGCGGCCGTTCGTCCTGCACCTCGAGGACGAGGAGGAGACGATCGAGGCTCACTGCGTGATCCTGGCCTCGGGGGCACGGGCCCGCACGCTCGGTCTGCCAGGCGAGAAGGAGCTCTGGGGCAAGGGGCTCTCGGCCTGCGCCACCTGCGACGGCGCCTTCTTCCGCGACCAACGGGTGATCGTGGTCGGCGGAGGGGACTCAGCGATGGAGGACGCCATCTACCTCACCAAGTTCGCCTCCGAGGTGCATGTGGTGCATCGGCGGGACCGCCTGCGCGCCAGCCGCATCATGCAGGACCGGGCGCTCGGCAACGAGCGCATCCACTTCCACTGGAATCGCGTACCCACTGCGCTGCTCACGGACGCGGAGGGCAAGGTGCGGGGCCTGCGCCTCCAGGGGACGGACGGCGGCGTGGAGGAGGAGCTGACATCCGACGGCATCTTCTACGCGATTGGGCACGAGCCCAACACGGACATGCTGGGAGACGCCCTGCCCAAGGACGCCCTGGGCTACCTGACCGCGCACGGCGTGGTGAGCAAGATCCCGGGG
Organism: Bacillota bacterium; assembly: GCA_021827805.1. Classification (GTDB taxonomy): domain Bacteria; phylum Bacillota; class Sulfobacillia; order RBS10-35; family JAJYVN01; genus JAJZWQ01. Next base: position 7,163 of record JAKAUG010000186.1, read on the forward strand.
GTCTTCATCGCCGGGGATGTCGCCGATCACCACTATCAGCAGGCGATCACGGCCGCCGGCACCGGCTGCGCCGCCGCGATGGAGGCCGAGGACTGGCTGCAGGCGCAGGGTCTGCTGCAGGTCTAGGAGCCGCACCCGGCGTGCTGGCGCGGCCGCCGTGGTCGCGCCAGCAATGTCCCCGCGCTCAGGAGTGGCCAAGTTCCAAGAGCGCGCTGCACTCCACGTGGGCGGTCTGCGGGAACATGTCCACCGGCCGCACCTCGACGAGCGCATAGCCGCTGCCCGCCAGGAGCCGCACGTCACGGGCCAGCGTGGCGGGGTTGCACGAGACGTAGACGATGCGCCGGGGGCGCGCCGTGCCGAGGACAGCCAGAACCTGCTGGTCGACACCTCGCCGGGGCGGATCCAGGACCGCGACATCCGGGCGCAATCCCGCGCGCACCAGAGCCGGCAGCACCCGCTCCACCAGCCCCTGATGGAAGCGGAGGTTGTCGGCGGTGTTCAGCTCCGCGTTGCGCCTCCCGTCGCGGACGGCCTCCGGTACCTCCTCCACCGCGTCGACGGCCGCCGCCTCCCGGGCAAGAAAGAGCGAGAGCGTGCCCACGCCCGCATAGAGATCCAGGGCCCGGTCCGTCGCGGTCAGGCGGGCCTGCCCGACCGCGACCCGGTAGAGCCGCGCCGCCTGCGCGGGGCTGACCTGGAAGAACGACGGGGCGGAGATCAGAAAGCGCAGCCCGTCCAGCGTTTCCAGCAGGTGCTCATTGCCGGCGAGGGGGCGCGTCTGCCGCCCCAGGATGGCGTTGCCCGGGGCGGTGTTGATGTTCTGCACCACCCCCACGCACCCGGGGACGCGCGCCATCAGGCCCTCGGCAAGGGCCCGGCCCCAGGGGAAGGCGTCCTGCGCGGTGACCAGGGCCACCAGCACTTGGGCGCCGTCCGAGCTGACACGGGCCAGCAGGTGGCGGAGGGCGCCACGGCGCGTCCGCTCGTCGTAGGCTGGGACCCCGAAGGCGGAGACCAGGGTCAGAGTCTCCGCAAGGACCCGATCGAGCAGTGGGTGTTGGATGAGGCAGGACTCCATGGGCACGATGCGGTGGCTGCGCGGGGCGAAAAAGCCCGCCTGCACCGGCTTCCCACGCCCGAGCGGCGGGGCAAACGGCACCGCCATCTTGTGGCGGTAACGCCAGGGCGGGTCCGCCGGCAGCACAGGGCGAACGAGTTCCTCGGCCCCCCGCACCTGGCCCAGACGGCGCAGGGCCTCGACGACAATCGTCCGCTTCCACTCGAGCTGCGTCGGGTAGGCCAGGTGCTGCCAGGTGCAGCCACCGCACTCCTGGTAGATGGGGCAGGGCGGCGCCGTCCGGTCGGCCGCGGGCGACAGTACACGCACGATGGCCGCGCGAACGTGGCGTGCGGCGAGCACGTTGACGCGCACCAGCAGTCTGTCTCCCGGGGCGGCCTGGGGCACGAACACCGCCAGGTTGCCGTACCGACCGACGCCGTCGCCCTCCGCCGCCAGCGAGGTGATGTCCAGCTCGATCTGGCTGCCGAGGGCCAGGTCCGTCTCGACCTCCGGATGCGCCTCGGCCTCCTGGCGCCGGCCCAACGCGCCGCCCCCTCCCGGCGCCACGCTGGGCGCCGGGGCCCATTGTAACGGACGCGCGGGGACCGGTTCGGCGCTCGGCCGAACCGGCCCCCTTACACGCACCGTGCGGTGCGCTACAACCCCGCCCCCACGCGCACACCCAGGTGCAGGCGCACCCAGGATACGAGGTTGCCCGTCTCGTGCTGCGTCAACCGGCCGATATCCGCATTCTGCAGCGAGGCCCGCGCGCTCGCCCAGGCCTGCGTCAGCCCTTGAAGGATCGCCACGGAAGCCACACGGACACCCTGCCGGGCCCCGCCAAGCAGGTGCGCCACCTGGGCCCTGGTCAGCGCGGACACGCGGACCTGGAGGGCCGTCAGTTCGGCCCGGGCGTGGGCGGACGCAACGATCCACGCATCGCGCCAGGAACGGCCGAGCCAAAGCCTGGCCCGGGCCTCCGCCACCGCGGCCTGTTGGCCGAGCCCGTGCAGGACCGCGTGGAGGTCGGTGCCGAGGTGCGCGTGCATGGCCGCCGCGGCCGCGGCACCCACAGCGATCAGGCTCCTCATGCCGAGCACCCCCTTCCATGCGGCCGTGTGGCTCGGGGACTCGGGCAAGCCCCAGTCCCCGAGAGAGGCGCAGGCCAACCCCACCTGCCACTCGCATCCACCCATGTGGTTCGGAAAGACCCCTGATTTTGTGGGGCAACCCACCCGGACGGGGGGCGCAATCCCGCTGGCGCGCGTGAGGCGCCGTGGCACCGTGCGGCCCACAGCCATCATACCACAAGGTGCCAGATCTTTGAAGTCTGGCGTCGTGTCGACCGTTGAGGGTATGCTCGCTGCACCCGGCGCCCCACGGCGCGGAGAGTGGGGGCCTGGCCTGTGGCCATCTCCTGGACCCGCCTACCCTTCCGCTTCGAGGACCCCGCCGACTACGCCCGCCAACTGACGGCGTGGATCGGGCAGGCCTTCTATGAGTGGCTGCCGGCGGCCGGCTACCAGGTGCGTGAGGAGCAGATCTACTTCGCCTTCCGCGTCGCCGACGCCCTGCGCTCGGGGCGGCCGATCCTCGCCGAGGCTGGTTCGGGCACCGGCAAGACCTTCGGCTACCTGCTCCCCGCCATCTGCCACGCCCGGCTGCGCGGTCGGCCGGTCATCGTGGCCACGGCCACGCCCGCCCTGCAGGAGCAGTTGGCCGGGCCCAGCGGGGATATCGCGGCGCTCTCACGGCTGCTTGGTCTTGATGTCGACGCGCGGTTGGCGCACCGCCCCGAGGATGTGGTCTGCGACATCAAGGTCGAGCGGGCCGCGGCCCTGAGGCAGAGGCGCGCCGGACGGTCGGCCCTCTTGCGCTGGGCGGCCGGGCCGGGTCCTGGCACCCGCCGCGGCTTCCCCAGCGCGCCGGATGACCTCTGGCAGGTTGTGGGCTGGGACCGGGGCTGCCGCTGCGATGCCTGCCCGCGCCGCGGGTACTGCCGCCTGACCCGCATGCGGGAGCGGGCCCGCGCCGCCGCAGATCTCGTCGTCTGCGGCCACGACCTCTTCTTCGAGGACACCTTCGGGCGCGAGCGCCTGCCGCCGGGCCGGTTGCCGGTGCTGCCCCCCTGTTCGGCGGTGGTCTTCGACGAGGGCCATCGTGTGGCGCTGGCCGCCCAGCGCGCGGCGGGCGCGAGGCTCCACCCCGCGGAGCTGCTGCAGGCGATCGACGGCTGCCAGGCCCAGGGCGTGCGCGCGAGGCTCCTGCGCTGCACGGAGGCCGCACACGTCCTGGCCGAACGGTTCTGTGAACGCCTCGCCGCGGCGACGTCCCCCGGCGAGGGTCGCCGGGCCGTGGCCGCCGGGGGGGAGCTCCTTGAGGCTGCGGGGGCGCTGCATCGCCAATTGGACCAACTGCAGGACGAAATGGCGATCGAGGAGGGCCTGCACGAGGAGACGGCCTACGCCCAGCGCCTGGGCATCTACCACATCAGGCTGGACGCGACGCAGGCCGCCCTCGCGGGACTGGTCAGCACGGAGACGATGGTGCCCTGGGTGGAAGGCGAGGAGCTCTGGGTGGTGCCCCGCGACCTCGGACCCCTCTGGCGGCGGACCCTGCCGACGCGGACCCCACTGATCTTCTCCTCTGCCACACTGGCCGCGGGGGGGTCGTTCGTCTACACGTCATCTGCCCTGGGCCTCGCCGATACGCTCACCGCGCGCGTGGGGGCCCCCTTCCGCCTGGCGCGGCAGGTGCTCTGCTATCTCCCCCGGGACGTGCCGGACGGGGACGCCCCGGACTTCTGGCCGCGGACAGCGGTGCGCCTTGCCCGGTTCCTGGCGGCCACACGGGGACGGGCCCTGATCCTGGTGCCAGGCGCCGCCGAGCTGCGCGCGCTGCGTGAGGTCCTGGAGGCCCCCTGCACGGTGCGCTGGGAGGGCGCTGCGGCCCCGGAGCGCCTGCTGGCGGAGTTCGCCGCCGATGTGCCCTCCTGCCTGGTGACCCACAGCCTCTGGGAGGGGGTCGACCTGCCTGGGGAAACGCTCTCCACGGTGGTCATCCCCCAACTGCCCCTGCCCGGCGAGGACCCCCTGATCGGCGCCAGGCGCGCCGCGGCCCGCGCCGCGGGCAGGGAGCCCCTCGACGCGGTGGACATCCCGGAGATGGCCTTGCGCCTGAGGCAGGGCGTGGGGCGGCTGATCCGCAAGGAGACCGACCGCGGGGTTGTGGCCATCCTGGACGGCCGCGCGGGCCGCTTCGCCCAGGCGCTTGACGCAGCCCTCCCCGAGGGCGCGCGCCGCGTCCGCACCCTGCCGCCGGTGGTGCGGTTCCTGGGCCATGGCCCGCGGCACTGAGAAGGGCGCGGCGCCGTCATGCGCGAGGCCCGGACCCGCGCCCTCGCGGACTTGCGCAGGGGCGGCACAGAGATCGGAACAGACAGCGACATGTACGCCCCGGAAGGGTAGGCAGCGCCGATGCTCAGGGCCCCCTTCGTCTTCAAGATCAAGTGGGTCGCCGGCCCTCGGTCCGGCCCGCGCGCATCCGTCCACGCCCGATACATCGCCACCCGCGAGGGCGTGGCCCGCGCGAGCGCCCCGGGTCCACCGGCCTCTTCGGCCCGGACCCTGCTCGGCCTCCGTCTCTGGAAGCCGCACAAGCCGATGTCTCAGCCCGGCCCTGGCACTGACAGGCGGTCATCTCGCTACGGGAGGAGGACGCCACCGCCCTCGGGCTCGACTCGCCTCCGGACTGGCGAGACCTCGCCCGCCGTGTCATGCCGCAGTTCGCGCTCCATTCGGGCATCGCGGAAGCCGACATCCGCTGGGGCGGCGCCGTGCACCGGAAGGTCGGCAAGCCCCACTTCCACCTGCTTGCCGGGCTCGCCGACGGCGCGCCGCCCCGCCAGCCGCGCCTGCAACGCCCAGAGCTCCGGAACATCCGCCACATGATCGCCCGCGAGCGGTATGGCCCCATGCGGGTGCAACTCACCGCCGAGCGCAACCTCCCGGAGAGACTTCCTGGTGGCCGCCGGCCGGTACAACCTCGCCCTCCTCCGCCGTGTTGATCTGGAAGCCCAGGCCGAATCCCCCACCGGTGGAGGGTTTCCGCCCGATTTTCTCCGCACCGACCTGACCGAACTTGGCCACCGCATCGTGGCATTCAGCGCGGGCTCTCCGAGCGGCACACGTTGTTGGCAGACGCCCGGCGGGGTGAAGGTTTACTCTTGGCTGGAAATAGCCGCACATCGGATGCACGCCGAAGCCGCACACCGTGAGGACAACGCCATCTCTCGGTCTT